>PMWW01000030.1 GCA_003165795.1 Acidobacteriaceae bacterium | reverse complement strand
TACGTTTGGCGGGGGCAAGGTCATACATCTGTTTGTCTCCGTTTGTTAACTCGACAAAAACATGTCCAAGGTTAGAACCGTGACCACTACTCCCTTGCGTGGTGGCTGTCGGGCCGTTCGCACCGCCGTCGGCGAAGATAGTGAGTGTGTAGGGACCGCCACCACGCTGCGCTGTAGAATTCGTCGTTTCCATAAATCCGGCCACGGTAGACCAGGTGGTGCTCATGGGCCGATATTCTGAGTTATCAAAAGCTGTTTCCCGAGTCGGGATAGGTTGTGTAGTTGCCGCCTACGACTTTGTGCAACGTTATAGAAATATCGGATACGCTATATGCTGTCTCACTGACCTCGAACGGCTCACCACGCGTATACCGAAAATGTCCGGCATTGCCGTAACGCTCGAGAATGTGGTACTGCCCGCCCCGAACGTTGATCGTTTGTTGTGTTCCATTCGGCACGTTCACATAGCCTGTCGTGGGGCCGACCAGCTTAACGAGACAGTTCTCCCCACTCTGGTTTACGAAGGTTATCGTTGGAGAATCGTTCGCCTGACCACTCGCCGATATGGCGAAAGTTAAGACCAGAATCGTGACAAAAAGACGTTCCCGCACCCGCATGTGCTCGCTCCTTTCCACGAACCGTGACATCGGTAGTGCCACTGACTGCCGATAACTTAAGCAACTGAGCCGCTCGTTCTGTGGACATATTGCACTGGCCTGCTGTTTCAACCAGTGGCAGTTTCGGCAAAAACCTGAGCGACCTCAGAGCGCTTTGAAACTTAGGCCAGTGCCGCGGCTAACAATCTTTGTCTGGTCTTGAGTGGGCCAGCAATAGTCGCATTGCGGTGGGGTAATAAAAGGTGGCGATCGTCGCCTGGCACCTTAGTACGATCGTTCTCCTTAGCAGCCGTAATCTGGAAGCGGATTGGAAACGGATTGACAGCGCACGCAGCCCGTAGCACAATTTCGGTGCTGAATCGGTGCATTCGATTCACCATTCGTCGCTGAGGAGATTTCTATGCGTCAACGGCGATACCCGGCCAGCTGTACGCAGCTGCCGATCTCATATTTCTTAGTAACAAGGTTGATTCTTGTCCATCTTTGTCTGCCACTTTTTGCCATCCTGGCCTATTCTTCTGTAGGTTTCTGCACCACCAGGAACACGGGCAGCGCCCCCGGCGGTTCAACGCACGCGGTCTCGGGAGGGAGTCTCCAGCTTAAGATTCCAGTCTCACATTCCCTTGTGGGTGCTGAACGAGTCTCCTATGTCCTTTCCCTCGAATCCGGACAGTTTGTGCGGCTAGTCTGCACGCCCTTCAACCTGGACGTTGTGCTCTCGGTCGTTTCGCCGGAAACACAGAAAGTCGTAGAGCTGGATACAACTGACGGATCCGGCGGACAACGAACTCTATTCTGGATAGCAAAGACGCCGGGACAACATCTCGTTCAAGTGCGGTCTGCGCATAAGACCGCATCGAAAGGTAGCTATCAGCTTGAACTTGAAGAGAGCAAACCAGCAACTACGCAAGAGGCTGGCTTGATCGAGGCACAAGACAACTTCCTTGCAGCCGAACGACTCCGCCGGGCGGGCGATGGGGATTCTTTACATCAATCACTCCCTAAGTACCAACATGCAGCGGAGATATGGGAAACCACTAAACAATTGTCCCTGAAAGCCGAAGCCCTAAGGCAGAATGGATTTGTCTTATTTTCTGTGGGCCAAAACCAACAGGCGCTCCAACCTCTGAATGAGGCATTGTCCCTGGCGCGTTCCGTTGGCGACCGCACGGCGGAATCGGCAGCACTTCATACCCTTGGTGAAGCACATTATTATGTAGCGGACTACCAGGAAGCACTCGGTTTATTTAACCGATGTCTCCCGATGCAACTGTCCGACGACTTTGCCCCACAGAGGGCTGATACGGTAAATGACATCGCAGTCGTTTATGACGATATGGGTCACGCGCAAACGGCGCTTGGCTATTACGGTCAAGCACTGACCTTGAAGCATCAGGTAGGAAATCGTGCGGACGAAGCGTCGATCCTGGGCAACATCGCGATTGTATACGACAATCTTGGTGACAAACAGACGGCGTTAAGATACTACAAAGCAGCTCTTGCGACACAAACTGCTCTGCACAATCTCAGGGGGGAGGGACTTGCGTTAAACAATGTGGGCACCCTCTATCACAGTCTGGGCGATCAATGGAGAGCATTAGAGTATTACTCGCAGGCTCTGCCACTGTTTGAAAAGACGGGTGACCGTCAAGAAAAAGGTAGGGCACTGAGCAACATAGCTCGAAGCTATGCACAGTTAGCTAGGACAGTACCAACAGGCCCTTGAGTACTTCAATCGCGCCCTTCCTATTCGGGAGTCGGTAGGCGACCGCCGGGGACTAGCTTATACCTTAAGTTACGTGGGTGACGCCTATTTAAGCCTGGGAGATCGGGACGAAGCACGTGACTATTTCCAGCGTGCGCTCGTACGTTCACAGCAGGCATCGGCCCCGTCGATTGAAGCCACTACGCTCCTGGGAGTAGCGCGCCTTGAGCAAGGTCTTGGAAATTTGCCGGAGGCACAGGTTCAGATTGAGAAGTGTGTGGGGATCCTTGAGCAGTTGCGCGGCAACATCAAGAACCGCGAGCTGCGAAGGGCATATCTTTCAACCGTCCAGCCGGCCTATGAGTTTTATATCGATCTGCTCATGGCGCGCGAAAAGCAGACTCCCAACCAGGGGTATTCGTCCAAAGCGCTGGAGGTGGCCGAGAGAGACCGTGCCCGAACTTTGCTGGATATTTTGTCCGAGGCACAGGTTGATATCCGCAGAGACGTCGATCCAAACCTCTTGGAGCGGGAGCGAAATTTGCAACGGCAGATCCAAGTAAAGTCCGATGAGGAGTTTCGTCTCAAAGGTCGTGAACACACAGTNNACCGCTCGGAGTATCCGAGATTCAGGGGCTTCTGGATCCCGGCACCTTGCTATTGGAATATTCTCTGGGCACCAGCCACAGCTTTGTATGGGCAGTGACACACACTACAGTTTCGAGTTTTGCGCTTCCGGGACGCAGCGAAATCGAGCCCGCAGCCAAACGCCTTTATGCGTGTCTGGCAAGACGCAAAGGCGCGACCGGCGAAGCAACAGAGAGTGGCGGCACAGAAGTTGCCGGAGGCGTGGCGGGCTGCAAGCAAGCCGCTAAGCAGCTTAGCGCCTGGTTGCTGGAGCCAGTTAGTGGGTTAGCAGAGGCGAAGCGGTTGGTCATCGTGGCCGACGGGGTGCTGCAGTATATTCCCTTTGGTGTGTTATCCGATCCGGCAGCGCCGAACAACAGGACGCATTCCGAGCACGTCGCCGTTTTGCTGGACAGCCACGAGATCGTGAACTTGCCATCGGCATCCGTATTGTCGGTCATACGGCACGAGGACGAGGGCCGGGCGCCGACAGCGAAATTAGTAGCAGTCCTGGCCGATCCGGTTGTTGATTCTGCCGATCCGAGAGTCAATGGCGGGGGCAAAGTTCATGCGAGCGCCGCTGGAGTGCAGCGGGCGCGTGTGGATGACACGCTATCGGTGGATCCTCCGACTTCGCAAATGTCACGATCGGCATCCGACGTACGCCCGTCAAAAGATATTTTGCGGTTCGAGCGCCTTCCCTTCACCCGAGAAGAGGCTGCCTCGATTATTGCTATGGCGGATGCCAACAGCGGTTTGGAAGCACTGGATTTTCGGGCCAGCCGGGCGACCGCAACTGATGCCGCGCTAGCGCAGTACAGGATGATCCACTTCGCCACGCACGGGTTACTCGATAGCGAGCACCCCGAATTATCAGGCCTGGTCTTCTCGTTGGTAGATCAATCGGGCAGACCTATGAATGGTTTTTTGGACTTGGAGGATATCTATAACCTGAAGCTCAACGCCGATCTTGTCGTGCTCAGTGCCTGCGAGACTGGCCTGGGAAAGGACATCAAGGGCGAAGGTCTGGTGGGTCTGACCCGAGGCTTTATGTACGCAGGGACTTCACGCGTCGTGGCCAGTCTCTGGAAGGTGGACGACGTGGCCACCGCCGAGCTGATGAAGCGCTTTTACCGATTTATGTTGCAGGACCGTCTGGCGCCCGCGGCAGCGCTGCGCGAGGCGCAGCTAAGAATGGCCACACAGAAGCGCTGGGCCGATCCTTATTATTGGGCCGGCTTTGTCATTCAAGGCGAGTGGAGATAGACGTTTTCGAGGTGGAATCCGCTATTTGCTGATGACGCGAAAGCTATAGGCTTTGATCTCATCCCATCGACCTCGTGCTGTCTTGGCTTGTAACCGCAAAATATAATATCCTGGCTCCAGACTGGTGGACGTCACGTGAAAGGTGATCACGGTCTGCCCATCGGCTTCTTGTATCGCTAGCCCTGACTCGACTCGGGTTCCATTTCCCCCCAAAAGCTTCAGTTCCGCCTGATATTCCTGGTAGGTCTTCCGAGTTATGGGGAGCCTGAATACGACAGATGTCAGCTTCGCAGGTAAACTCAGGTCGTTGCCGCCAGCGCTCCGGCTTCTTACTGCGCCGGCCTCCGGAGTGAACGTCAGGGGCGGCTGCGACATCGCAATACTCATATTGCTATTAGCCGACGGCTCGGCCTGCGCAGTTGCACCAGCGGCTGGAGTATTGGTTTTTTCTATGTCGCGAGATGCGACTGCGCTCGTTTGCGATGCCTTTCGCGTTTGCCGCGGGAGGAAATAATAAAATGAGAAGCTGACTGCTAGCAGTAGCACAATTGCAATAGCAGGAACCCAGCGAAACCGACCGCTAGGAAGCCTATCCAGAATAGCTGCGCCAAGGACCTTGTGTTCTACAGTGCATCTCGCAATGTTCGTAGCGACTGGATCGCGGTATGTCTCAAACTTAAATAGATGTCGTCTACCAATTCTAAGGCTTCCACATGAAGGTAACGGTAACCCATCTTCGGAGTGCGAGAGGATATGGCATCCAACAAGGAGATCTCCGTCTGAGTCGTGTGTACGTAGGCTTATTATGTCGATGTCTGGAGGTATTGTGAATTCTAACCTGTCCTGAGCCTCTGTGAGGGAGCCCACGTAAGAATCGTCTAAATAGACCCGTAAGTCGTCGTTTCGTAACTTATGCTGTCTAGCAGCGTCGAGTTTGAGCCTTTGGCCTATTGTCTCAAGCACATCGTTGCCGATCACCCGAGAATAAGGCCCGTTATCAGGAGTAAAATTGCCTTTTGAGTCCGTCAGAGCAGGTAGGCGAAGCCTATCCCGCCAATGGGCATAGCCAAGCGCGCTCAATAGATGCCCGAAGCAGGCAGGATCAACGAAAACGTGGAATCTATTTAACTCACGCAAATCTGCGCAAATTGCGGGCTTATCGTGGTCGCCGAAGTACTCGGCCGCGTCCCGCTCCAGATCATCTGGTGACTGGAGTATATGCTCAGTCCCCCAAGGGGTGTAAAACCCTAAATATTGCTCTACAATATCAGCTAGATTGCGTTGATTTGAGGCAGGTTCGAAGTGTTTGCCGTCCATTATCGTAACCGGTGCCGAAACGAGTGTCGTAAATCTATCTTGTAGGTACCCCATTATTTTGCGTTTTGCCCGAGTTCTATCGTTGTTGTCCCAGTCGTTGGTCGTTATTCTCCCCGTCATCTCGGCCACCTCAGGGCCAGAATAGCTGAATACGAACTGTCCGACACCAACGGCCATCCAGCGCGATGATCGACGCATGCAGAATAAGATGAGAGCTTGCAAGTATCTCGCCAGCATACGAACTTCTGTCTGGCGGCACTCGTTTGTCTCTTGTTTGTTGGCATATAAATCTGAATACTTGAATATCAGTCGCTGCAGCAAGGCCGGGCCGAGCAGTACCAGACCAGTTTTGTCGCGAGAATGCTTTATGCGATCGAACAGCGTTTTCTCGGCAGTTATCGTGCTAGCCTCTAGATGTGAAAGGCTTTCGAACAGAACCTCAGCGGCCGTTTCCGCGTCCTCATGGGCCGTTGCAATTATTTGCAGCGCTTGTTGACGAACATCATCGTTTAGCCAGTGAGGTTGAGGCATCTATCCCTACTCGTGTGGATCGTTTGCTGCTCCGCAGAATACCATCTCGAGAGGCAGCCTCTGGCCGACGGCGCAGACCGACCGAAAAGCCTGCTGTGATGAACGCTTGAGGCCTTGACAATTCTCTGCAACCTCACAGCGCTGACGCGAACCGCGCCAGCTTGTATATCGAGCGGCCCCAGATAAGTACTATTATTCCTTGCTAACGACCGCTCCTCGATGACAGCAGAAAATGCTGCTATTCGACACTGACAAGTGTGCTCGTGTTTGAGCTGGCCTCCGGTGGCAGTTTCGGAATCCGTGAAACAGCGAGCCTCTCGCACGAGCGAGTTTCGAATCGATCAGAGGCAACGCTGTCACGTAGACTCGCGTCGTCAGAGCTTCGGTCGATCGGGTCAGATGCCGGATATGAATGCAGCGGACCCGGGTTCCGATTTTCATTTCGTGGAGCGGGAAGATCCGGAGAAGATCGCTGCCGTCCTGATTAAGCTTGTGCAGGAGAGGATCCCGCAGCGATTCGCCCTCAATCCTACTCGCGACGTGCAAGTCCTATGTCCTATGAACAGGGGATCGCTCGGCGTGCGGGAGCTGAACACCGCCCTGCAGCAGATACTGAACCCAGCCCGATCCGGGCAGCCCTCTGTGGAGAGGTACGGATGGCGATTTCAGCTCGGCGACAAAGTCATCCAGACCGAGAACGACTACGACAAGGAGGTATTCAACGGCGACATAGGCATCGTAGAGCGCATCGATTCCGTGGAGCATGAGGTGACGATCCGCTTCGACGATCGGCTGGTGAAGTACGACTATGGCGAGTTGGACGAAGTCTGCTGGCCTACGCCATCACGATCCACAAGGCGCAGGGATCTGAGTTTCCGGCAGTGGTGATTCCGGTGGCGACGCAGCACTACATGCTGCTTCAGCGCAACCTGATCTACACGGGAATCACGCGAGGCAAGCGGCACTGGTGCTAGTCGGTCAGAAGAAGGCGTTGGGAATTGCCGTGCATAATGACCGACCGCAACGGCGGTATTCTGGGCTACTCACGAGTTTGAGGAGTGGGGTGGCGTTAGCTTGACGGACGTGCTGGATTGCTGCCAGAGTCGAATTATCTGTACGTACCGTCCAGCCATCAGCAATCCGAAGTCATTTTGCTAGCACTGTTTGCCCATCCGCCGGGCGTAAGGGGGCCAGCCGTCAGCGCAGTTCGGCTGAGAGCAAAAGCTGTACAGCATGGTCAGCGTGCCCACGGGAGCCGGGTTTTCAAATCTGGTGCGAGGGATCGTCTTAAGACTAGATGGCTTTTTCGGTAAGGACAACGGGCTACTCACAAATCCAATCGGTTGCGAGGTAAACATACGGGACAATGCCTCCATTTCCCAGTGTTTTTCTCTGGAGGGGCAGACGCGCAGTCCGGTTTGTGGACTTCATTTAGGAGAATGCGATGAAACCACAAACCGATCGTGCGGTGAATGCTTGACTTGTGTCAGCAATTTCGTCCACCGAAAAAGGCTTGTGAGCGCAGAACAGTCATCCCGCGCACCGCCGCTGTAGTTACCGAGCCCCAGCGACCGCGTCTTCCGGGTAACCCGACATCCCAAACTCGGGAACGTCGAGACCTTCTTCTTCCACTTCTGGTGCCACTCGCATGCTCTTCACTTTGTCGACGCACCAAAAGACGAAGTAGGTTGCACCGAACGCCCAAGCGGCATACAAAGTTGCTCCCATGAGCTGGCACCAGAACTGCCGCGTATCACCGTGGAACAAGCCCGTCACCCCTTGTCCCGCTCGCCCCAGGTAGGACGTTGCACCAACGCCATTCCATCCGCTGCCATAGGTGCCATCGGCAAAGATGCCCACACAGACCGCACCAAACCACCCACAATAGCCGTGTACCGAAATCGCACCACAGGGATCATCGATCTTGAGGAACCGATCATTGAAGAGAACGCCGCCACAAACCAGGCATCCCGCCAGTACGCCAATGAATACCGCAGACGTCGGAGACACAAAGGCGCACGGTGCCGTGATCGCGACCAGGCCCGCCAGCATTCCGTTACAGGCCATGGTTATGTCGGGCTTGCCGAACAGGAAATACCACAGAAGCATCGCAGCGGCAGAGCCCCCTACGGCGGCCAGATTAGTATTTACCGCGACTACGGAGATGCGAAGGTCCGTTGCTCCGAGAGTGGAGCCTGGGTTGAATCCCATCCATCCAAAAAGCAGAATGAATGTGCCGGTCACGACGTACACGATGTTATGGGCAGGAAAGGTGCGGATCTTCCCCCCGGGACCATACTTACCCAGACGCGGACCCAAAATGATCGCAAGAGCCATGGCGCAAAAACCGCCTACGGCATGGACGACAGTCGATCCCGCAAAGTCAACATAGCCATGGCCGAGGTTCAGCGTGGAACCGACTTGCGACAGCCACCCCCCACCCCACGTCCAGCAGCCGGAGATGGGATAGAGTATCGCGCCGATGAAGAGTTCACAAAGCAAGAACCCCCAAAAGGTTATCCGCTCGCAGACAGCGCCGACAATGATGTAGCCGGCGGTCTCCATAAACACGACTTCGAACAGCGTTAGACAATTGCTGGCGCTGTCATAGGCAGGACCGACAAGAAAAAAACCCTTCCCACCCACAAATCCCCATTGGCCGCTCCCAACCAGAAACCTATTGAGGGTGGGGATACCGCCCAGATTGGTAGGCGCGGCATTGATAGCGACAGCTCCAAACTGGAAGGCGTATCCGACTGCGTAGTACGCCAGAAAGGCGAATACGTAGGCCGCGAAATTTAGCATCATCAAGTGGGCGGCATTTTTCTTTCGAACCAGCCCGCAGGTGAGGAGTGCGAAACCAGCCTGCATGAACAGGACTAGGTAACCGGTATTTAATGTCCAGGCAAAGTTCGTTGCCACGCGGATGTGACCCACATCGTCGGCCAGTTTTACAGCGAGAGGTTCTTTGGCCGCCTGGGCCTGGTAGTCATCGAAATCTTTCTTGTTCTTGGCGTAGTCCGGAGCCGCCTTGTCGGTTGGCTCGGGAACCATAAAAGGATTGCCTGCGGCGTCCACGGCAGTAGTTCTGTCCCCAGTTGCTGTGCCAGATGGATCCGGCTTGGGCCCATCGTCAGCAACAAGGGGCAATGATAGCGCTGCGAACAATCCGGCCACTACTAGGAGGAAGACGGTACGGGCCGAGACAAACGAGAGGCGGCAAAAGCGCCTGTCGACTCGTCTTGTCATTCTTGGTTGCTCCTGTCTTTAAGAATCGATAATGCTCAGGTGGTCGAACGTGTGCGGGAACAACTCTAGCAACCGCTGACACAACAGCACGTGTGAATACCTTGAGCGAAGTGAGCCGACTCCAAGGAACGCCATTCCGTTCAATCGCAGTCTTTCCCATTAGTTTTTTCGCGAGGCTAGTTCTTGAATATTGGCGCTCCACACAAGCCTGCTACGGCGTACAGCAGCAAGGCCATTCCTCCAATCGCGAACAACACTCCTACGATCGGATCATCCGACAATGCAAACAGGCCGAAAAGCAACGCTAGGAAAGCACTCAACGACGCGACGAAATAGAACCCGACCTTCCAAGTTGCGGCCATTTCGACTTGGGCCTCGAACCCGAACTTCATTCACTCGGGCCACTGGCTAGTTCGACAACGGCTTGCGTACGCCATCAAAGGTCGCACAATGCCGAAGACCGCTTGCGTGGCCCCGAGAGTGCTTGTTTCACAATGGATAGCCGCGCCACCCGGGCTCTTTGGTGCAGCCTGTCCCCGAACATGAGCGGGTTCGGCCCAAGACCGGAGACAAATCAACCTATTCATCGCTATTGCTAACTTGGAGATCGGATCCCAACAATCCACTGACAATAGAGGCAGCCATCAAACTGAGTCCAATTCATATTTCTTATGGCGCCCATCAGGCTCTCGAATAACGCCCGGTAAGAATTCCGCGACCTTTACGCTTACTGCCGTATCGGTTGGAGGCGGGCAGAAAAGGGGTCCATCCTGCCCGCGCGTATCTCAGCCAGGGCTTCGGCCAGGAGATTCTTCACGTCGCAGGCGTTCCGGGGTGCCGAACCCTCCCACCCGTTTGCTTCGTACACTCTGCGGTTCTTCGTGCCACCCTTCCGGCCCGAGTTGCGCGGCTCGCTCGGGATCCGCATGGAGAGCACAGAAGTTGCCTCCGCGGACTGCTGGAGCGGCACATTGACGGCCCGCTTTCGTTGCCGCTCGACACTTGCCATTTGCCGCTCTTCGCCTTAACCGGCATGGGTGCCTCAAGCTTGCCGGAATCGCAACTGTATACGGGTGAGCGCTGCTCGAAGTCAACTTGGCAGGCCGTTGC
>PMWW01000198.1 GCA_003165795.1 Acidobacteriaceae bacterium | reverse complement strand
TGAGAGTTTGGGGGCAGGTCACGACCGAGATCATGTCGGCTGTTCAAGCGTTCATGCGAAGTTTGGCGGAGAGACTACCGCCTATTGAGAAATAACAAAAGCCCCGATGCCAGTCGGGGCCAAGATCGCACATCCACGCGAATCATCGCATGGAGTGTGCCGAACGTGCAAGCTACGTCTGTTTCCCCTCTGTCCGAGCTATCTCGGCAACTAATAGAACAGTTTGAAGCGCGTCTTGAATTGGCCGCCCTTCGTGCAAAGCGTCTATTAGAGGCTGATAGACTTCATCGGCTGAATCACAGAACCGCCCATGCACCCTCTCGGGATCGTCGTCTGGAAACTCTTTCAGATGCTTCAATTCCTGGAAGGCAATCCAAAGACGTTTGTGGCTGAAGAGCAGATTTGTGAACAGTTGATTCGGGAACAGTTCTTGATCGTCCATCGGCTTCTCTCCGTTTGCGCTATGATGGGCGCATGAAACCAGTTCCAAAGACGCCTGAGTTTACGCGCTTCGTTGCGGCAATGAAACACATTGTTTCGGTGCCGAAGACTGAGATTTTGAGGCGCGAACAGCAAGCAAAAGAAGAGCGGAAACTCAGGAGGGTTTCCGCTCTTGCTTCGGCGTAGCTAAAGCTACGCCCCTTCAAGACACCCCAAATCCGACTTTTTCAGCAGCCTGTGAAGCCGTGCCTTTTCAAACCCGATTTATGAGACGGCTTCTAGTCACTATCCCCCTGACCCCTGCCTCACCGCAGCTCCGCCTGCGCCAGCATCTCCAGAAACTGCCGCTGGGTTCGCATGTCAATCGACTGCGCGACCAGCTTGCCTTCGCGGTCGTAGACAAAGCTTTTCGGGATGCCTTCGACTTGAAACAGTTCGTTCACCTTTCGGCCAGGGTCGAGCAGGATGGGATAGGTGATGTTCCGCTGGGCAATGAACGGCTTGACCTTATCAGCTTCTTCGTCGGAGATGGCCAGGATCACCAGACCTTGGTCCGCGAACCGCTTGGACAGTGCCTCCAGATCCGGCATCTCTTTTTGACATGGCGGACACCACGTGGCCCAAAAGTTCACCAGCACAACTTTGCCGTGAAGATCTTTCAACGTCCACGACTTGCCTTGCAAATCGGTCAGGGTGAAATCGATATGCTGGCGCATCGCATCGTCGGCCTCGAGCTTGGCCATGGCCGCCTTGTACGGCGGCGAATCCAGCGACACCTGCATGTGTTCGTAGCGCACCAGTTGGGCCAGCTCGTCATAAGCCGCGCCAGCCACCTTGTTTTCCGGATCAGGCGGGGCTTGCTGCAACGTGCCCGCCAAGGTGGTCGCTACTTCCTGTAGCGTGTCGCGCCCAAAGTCTCCTTCGGTGGCGCGACTCGCCAGGTAAACTGCGAGCCGAAGTTTGTCCGGCGTCACCGGCAGCGCGCGGATCTCCAGCGCAATGTCTTTGGTAGTACGGGCCCGCACGTCATCGGGCAAGCTACGCAGGGTCTTGATCTGATCGTAAATCGGCTTCTCCTGCGAACTCCACTGGACGTCCTGCTGCGCATGCACGTTCGGCGAGGCCAGAAAGATCTGCGCAGAGAGAAAACACGCGGCGACTACGGGAAACGCTCTGCGAAATGCCAACGGAATGAAACTCATCGGATGTCCTCGTCGGTCATTGTATCTTTTGCTACCGTCTCTCGCTGGAAGAGACCCCATCCCCAAAACAAAAAGGACAGCGCCGTTGGACCCCGTCCTTCGAGATCGCGGTACGGAATATCTGCTAGTCGCCGCTGTACGCCACAGCCACTACCTCGGCCTGCGCCGGTTCGGCCTCGGGCTTTACAACCGGCTGGATGCGCGCCGCACCGAGCTTAGGCAACTTCACATCCCAGATCAGCCCCAACGCCTGCAGGGTCTTGATGCCGTACCAATTCACATCCACCTCATACCACGCCAGACCGTGACGCGCCGACTGCGGATGCGCATGATGATTGTTGTGCCAGCCTTCGCCGAAGCTGAGATACGCCACCCACCACAGGTTACGCGAGTCATCATCGGTGGCGAAACGCTTGGATCCCCACATGTGCGTGGCCGAGTTCACGAACCAGGTCGAATGCAGCAGCAACACCGTGCGCAGGAAGATTCCCCAGAAGAGAAACGGCCATCCGCCCAGAAGGAATAGAACGACTCCGAGGGCCGTGATCGGTACCCAGTGATACTCGCTGATCCAGAGATGAAACTTATCTTTGCGAAGATCGGGAACGTAGGCCAGCAGGTCGGTGCTCTTGTTGTGGAAGGTCTGCCCGGTAAGGATCCACCCCATGTGCGCCCAGAAACCGCCATCGCGCGGCGAGTGCGGGTCGCCCGGCTTGTCGGTGAGCTGATGATGGACCCGATGCGTCGCTACCCAGAAAATTGGGCCACCCTCGAGCGACAGCGTAGCGCAAACCGTCAGGACGTATTCCACCCACTTGGGGCACTTGTAGCCGCGATGCGTCAGCAGCCGATGGTAGCCCATGCCAATGCCGAGGCTGCCCGCGATCCAATAGACCACCAGTCCGACAAACAGGGCCTTCCAGCTAAACATGAACAATGCCGCGATTGCGCCCACATGAAACGCAATCATGATGCCGGTAGTAATCCAGTTGATATTTGTTTTTGTCTGAGCCATATCTCTCCTGAGTTGTTGCTTGCCATCCCCTGCAATCCGCGCAAGAACTGACTTCAGACTAACAACTCAGACGAGTTTCGTTTGTAATACTTTTGTCATTGCCATTTGTGACGTAGGCAAACGATCAGGCTCAATCCCGCGCCGCGCATGTCTCGGATCGGACGGTTGTGTCCTCTCACTGGGCCTGTTCGCTGCCCTCGCCCCATTGGAAGTTCACCGCTACCGCGCAGCCCTTTCCGGCAACTTTGATGGTAGCCACACCGGAGTCCTGTCCGAAAGCCTTGGTTCCAATTATCGCCTGCCATGTACCATCGGACGCTGCCGTCGGGCCGTGCATGGTGTTGTCCGGGCCCAGGGTTCCCGTGACCGTCAGCATTTCATAAGGAGTGAATCCGCTGGCTCGTACCGCCACCTCTTCGGCCTGCGGCGCCTCGCGAACCACCGATAGCTGGCAATTCTTGTCCGAGGCTTTGATGGGAAATGGCATAGCCTCGACGAAGCCTGCGACCCTGCCATCGCGCGAGGCCACGGCAAAACGTTTAGGCTCGCCTAGCGCAGCCGTAGTTTTGATATTGATAGGATCGTCGGTTCCTTTCCCAACACAAGAACCCGGTTTGCCGGAGCAAACCAGCACGCCGCGTTTGTCGAAGCTCACTCCTTCTACACCTTTTTGCGGCTTCTTGCCTAGATTCCAAAACCACAGGTCGTAGACCTTGTCCCCGGGGAAGCCTTTGCCGATGATGTTGTAGAACAACGCCGTGCCCGACGATTCGTGCGTGCGTGGCCCCTCGTGGATACCCAACTCGACTCCAGGACTGTTCTTGCCCCACCGCTTTTCATCGAATTGCTGAGCGGCCAAGGGGAGACAGAGCATCCCAGCGAGCAGGACAGGAATCGTGCAATGTCTAAACCTTCGCATCATTAACTTTTTGCCTTCTCTGGATTTCCGGGCTGCGACATCCCGTAGAAGTAAATGTCGCGCGCCTTCTGAACCACGCTGTCATCGTAGCCTTCCAGGATGAGCAGGTCGTTGCCTTGGACTTCGAGGATAGCCTTACCTTCTTCAGTATCGAACACATACAGGCTTTGCGGTGCCGCCGCATTGGGCAAAGCCGGCTGGCGCAACCCCGCTTTCTGGTAGCGCTTGGGCAAGTAATCTGCCCAGAGCTTGGCAAAAGCACGAGCCGCCTCGGGTGAATCCCACCGCGAAAAATACATCAGGGCAATCTGATCTTGCGGAGCAGTCTTAGCATGGGCGGCGTAGTAATAGCCGCCGCGCCAATGGGGATAATACTTCTTGGGATCGCTTGCGCCGTACTGCTTGGCTAGCAAGTACACATCGAACGCGCCCATGCCTCCGAAATCAAATCGCTGATAGCCGGGAGCAACCAGTTGATCGAGATTGGGGATGGTTAGCGCCGCCACCACCTGATTCAGCAGATAGGTTTCCGGCTGCATGATCTGGCGAGTGTCGATGGGAGGATTCAGCAACATCCCGGCGTAGGCCGCTGCCTTACCTTTGTTGGCCAGCACGTTCTGCACGAAATCGAGTCCGAAAGTGTACGGCATGAGCAGCGATTCCTTCAGGAACATCGGCGCCTGGGCGAATATCGGCGAATCCTTGTTGTCGGCCATGCCGGCGCGCATCTGGGCGACGACGTCAGGCGCGGTCAAAATATCCTTGCCCAGCGGGGCCAGCGAGTAGTCGAACATCACTACCATGGCCTGGCCTTCGGTAACGCATTGCCGCGCCGCCTGCGCTTCCTCGACTGAGTACTCCTGCTGATCGGGCAGGGCCGCGTCATCCTTGCCTCCCGCCAGTTCCCACTTCTCCAGACCTACCTTCTGGTCCTGCAGTGCGTGCGTCAGCTCGTGAGCCAGAATCGGCCTCTGCGTGTCAGGCTGCACCCAGTCCAGCAGGTTCACGCTCTTCGTCTTGGGATCGTAATAGGCCGCGACCTGTTCGCCCAACAAGCGCAGAAACTCGGCGTGCAAATCGTAGCCTGGCGGCAGCAGCCCGAACTTCTGCAAGACCAGCCGCGACTGTTCCAGCCGTTTCTCGTCCTTGTCGTCCTTCATGCGCTTATCGACATACTTCTCCACCGACTCGCGCGTGATCAGATTGCGCTTCACCTTGTGCTCGATGGGCAGACCGGTATCTTGACTGACGAATTGCAGAATCTGGTCGACCGAACGGAACAGCTCCTTGGCTTGCGCCTTGGTGATGCGGGTCTCGGGCTCAGGCTGCTCGGCCGGCTGACTTTGATCAGATCCGGGTTGCGGGTTCTGAGCAGCCGGAGTTGGCGGAGCATCCGACGAACTTGCCGGCTGACTTGGCGGTGGCGGAGTTGTGGTCTGACTAGGCGGTTGAGGTGTCGCTGGCTGGCTGGGTGGTTGAGGTGGAGCGGACGATTGCGGAGGCGCAGGAACGGTCAGGCCCCAAAGCGCGCCGGTGAACAACAGGAGAATTGCGACGAAGGCGGTCGTCAAACGGCGATGGCTATGCAAGAAGGGTAAACGGATGGCTTTCATGCACAAGCTGTAAGCATACAGTAGAAGGAGTCCCTGCGTTTTGAATCAACTCAGCCCTGCTCCTCTTGTTTGCCGACATCCCGCGTAAACCAACGGCTGACCTTATGGGATTCAGTTCTTCGCAAATATGGTTTGCCTAGCTACAATGCGATGTACTGCAATCAGGGCGGCCTGGAGCAGTTGCATCAGCACGTAATTTGAATGGAGGAGAGCATGCCCGAGCCGGAGCAGCCCTCGACAGTGACACCCACGAGCCAATTGGACCAGATTGCCAACGACGTGAAAGATCTCAAGGCTCGAGCTGCGGAAGCCAAACTGAAAGATAAATGGGACAAGGCTGGGGTTGTCGCGCAGTTCATCTCCGGGGGACTGATCGCGGCGTTAGGCATTACGGTCACCTTGCTGGTAGGCCGAGGACAAGAGGCTGCGTCCGAGCGTCTGCAGGTTTCCAACTACCTGAAGGAACTGGTTTCCAGAAGCACCGATCCGTTGGCGACTGCAAACCTGCTCTCGGTGTTAGACATATCGGTCTCCGCCCAGGATTCCGTGCCCATTGCCATGCACTATGCCGGACCGGGCCAGGACTCGCAGGTTCGTCAGGCGGCCATCTCGGTTCTCCGGCGGGTGAAGAAGCCGGGCGTCAAACGTTTGCAGTTGGTAAAGGCAGAAGGCTCGATTCCGGAGTCGGACATTGCCTCTGGCCTGCTGGGCGATGACGTCAAGGTACGAGTCCGCGTATCCGACATCGACGACGAAGCTACGCTTGTTCTAAACGGAGATGTCCTCAAGAGCCTCACGTTCGCTCAGGATTCCGACTGGATGGAAATCGGCAGTAAGATGAAACCCGGCAAGAACAATCTTATTCTCTGCGTAAAAAACGGTCCTTATGGAGGATTTGGAGGCAGGCTCAGGATCAGCGCCGGCAGTCAACAATATGACGCTGCAATCGCGAAAATAAATGAGTGCCCGTGCAACGCTCCCGCCTTCGACATCAAAGCCCATTTCCTGGTGAACGGAGCTGTAACGAACGAAAGCACAGTCCTGCTAAAAGTCGACGATCCTGATTTCTACCCTGCCGTTCAGGGCGACGGGAAAGCGGCCGCCTGCGCGAACGTGCCTCCGTCCGAGCTGAAGCCCTCGCCCTAGGAGCATCGTCTTCCGGAACCAGCTGCTGCCCCTCACAGTTGCCGGCAACGGTTGAGAGAGGCACCCAGCGGCCTCCCCCGCTTTCTCTAGCCAGAACCTCTCTCACCGCTTTACACTGCGGCCGTCCTCTGGCAAAGTAAATGGTGGAAACCCAATCGATCGTCGTCCTCGACTTTGGCGCGCAATACTCGCAACTCATCGCCCGCCGCATCCGCGAACAGAACGTCTTCTCCGTCGTTCTTCCTTGCACGGCATCTCTGGAAGAAATCAAGAGCTACTCGCCGGCGGGCATCGTCCTGTCGGGAGGCCCGTCATCGGTGTACGACGCCGACGCACCCCCGGCTGACGACCGCGTACTGCACCAGGGCCTACCCGTTCTCGGCATCTGCTATGGTCTGCAATTCCTGGTCTACAAGCTGGGCGGCAAAGTTCGCGCCGCAGACAAGCGCGAGTACGGCCACGCGCAGGTCGAGCTGCTGACCAGTTCCTCGCCGCTGTTCAAGGGACTGGAGGGCCTGCTACCGGTCTGGATGTCGCACGGCGACGAGGCCGACGAGTTGCCGCCGGGCTTTGAGCTGATCGCCAAGACTTCCAACGCGGTCGCCGCCATCCAGAATCCAGCGCAGAAGTATTACGCAGTGCAGTTCCATCCCGAAGTCCATCACACGCCGCAGGGCACGGAGATCCTGCGCAACTTCGTCTTTGAAATTTGCGGGCTGAAGCCGAACTGGACGCCGCAAAGCTTTATCGACGAGACCGTTGCCAGCGTGCGCAAGACCGTCGGCAACGGACGCATTATCTGCGGGCTTTCAGGCGGTGTCGACTCTTCCGTCGCGGCCGAGTTAGTCCATCGCGCCGTCGGCGACCAACTCACCTGCATCTTCGTGAACAACGGCGTGCTGCGCAAGAACGAGTTCATCAGCGTGCAGAAGAACTTGCGCGACAAGCTCGGCCTCAACATCGACGCCGTCGATGCCAGCGAGCGCTTCCTCAGCAAGCTGGTCGGCGTCACCGATCCCGAGAAGAAACGCAAGATTATCGGCAACGAATTTATCGCGGTTTTCGAAGAAGAAGCTCACCGCATCGAGCAGTTGCACGGCAAGGTCGAGTGGCTGGTGCAGGGCACGCTTTATCCCGACATCATCGAGTCGCGCTCGGTGCGCGGGCCATCGCAGACCATCAAGAGCCATCACAACGTCGGCGGTCTGCCGGAGAAGATGAAGCTCAAGCTGATCGAGCCGCTGAAAGATCTGTTCAAAGATGAGGTCCGCAAGATCGGCCGCGACTTGGCCATGCCGGAAGATGTCTTGCAGCGCCAGCCTTTCCCCGGCCCGGGACTGGCGGTGCGCATCCTGGGCGAAGTCACGCCCGAGCGGGTCGCGCTGCTGCAAGAGGCTGACGACATCGTGGTCACCGAAATCAAGCGCGCCGGCCTCTACAACAAAGTCTGGCAGTCGTTCGCCGTGCTGCTGCCGGTGATGTCGGTGGGCGTGATGGGCGACATGCGGACCTACGCCTACACCTGCGCCATCCGCGCCGTGCATTCGGAAGACGGCATGACCGCCGACTGGGTTCCGCTGCCCCATGAAGTTCTGAAGACCATTTCGAGCCGGATCGTGAATGAGGTGAAGGGCATCAACCGCGTGGTGTACGACATAACCAGCAAGCCGCCGGGGACGATTGAGTGGGAGTAGAAGCACATACAATTCGTAGTTCGCGCGACTTCGTTGTGATGACGTAACAGGTGCCAATTATGCCGAATGAGTGGGACCGCCGCGTTCTTGATGTCGTCATTCACACGACCGGTGCTGTGCAGGGCGTGCCGTGGGCGCTTGTTGAATCCCAACCTCCTGTGAGTGATCGTATCGAGCTTGGAAACGGTGTTTGGGTCGGCAAGATAGGATCGGAACTGGCGCAGAAAACCATGGATGCCTGTGACCCACCAGGATTCGTTCACCACCCACCTACACGACAGTATGGCGAGCTGTATTCATATGTTCGGGAGCGCATTATGCCGCTCTCAGAAAGCTTTGGGTGGGATGAAGATCAACGAGTACAAACGTGCGTTGCGCTTTCGAGGCTGGTACATCCCACGACCCTATCTCTCGAATATTCGGCACGTATCGTCCTCAGATTGGACGGCGGTGTAGACGAGATTATTCCCGGTCCGGTGATGGGTTTTGGCTCGCAGGTATGGCTTCCAACGACCAACAATTACCGCAACTGGCTTACGGAGAAGGACACCGTCGATCTCCGGAAGCTACTCGGGATATATCCAACGTTGCAAGGGCTGCCGAAAAGGGTTGGACGAGCCTTGTGGTACTTCCAGTACGCAATGCAAACCTACTATCTGGACGTCCGATGGACGCTGGTGTGCATCGCCTTGGAAGCACTCGTTCATACGGGTAATCGAGATTCAACGTTGCACTTCAAACGGCGCATTCCACAGTTGGCTCGTGAGTTCGGAATCACACTGACAGAAGATGATGCGAAGAGAGCGTACAACGAGCGGTCAAGCTTGGCTCACGGCCAGGGGCTGCTAACGCCAATTGCGAAGACCGACAGCGCTGATAACTCGATCATGGAAACCGGTCCCGATACAAATCTCTACCCGGAGATTGAAAACATCCTGCGTACCGCGGTACTAGTCGCGCTTCAGGACCGCGAGTTTCAGGAAATATTCTGCGAGGATACAAAGATCTCCGCTCGCTGGCCTACTTAGCAAGACGCGCGGTGCCGGGTGCCCCAGGTTCGCCCTTCTGTTGGGCTAACCTGGGCTGGGCTGTCGAGGCTCGTCTGCCGGGTGCCCCACTCATTCGCGGTTTTCGAATGAGTGGGTGATGATGGGGACCGTTACGCGGCCGACCGNNTCGGCGCTGATCGCTCGCTGCTCACGCACAATCTCGTAGATTCCCGGAAAGTGCAGGGCCTTCGCCAGTTGATACGCGGTAATTCCCATCGGCTCCAGGAATTCCGTGCGTAGAATCCCACCCGGATGAGCAGCAATCGTTTTTTGCTTGTGCTGGGCCATGATTGAGTCTCCTCAGTGATAGTCGGTGATCTCCACGGCGTATGCGTTTCCCTCGCGCCACACGAAACAGATGCGATATTGGTCGTTGATGCGGATGCTATGTTGGTCTGCCCGATCACCCTTGAGCCGCTCCAGCCGGTTGCCCGGCGGTATCGCCAAGTCGCTCAGTGTTCCGGCCGCGTTCAGCATCTGCAATTTCTTCAGCGCGGCGCGATGAAGACTTGCCGGAATCCGACGGCTGCGCTCTTCCTTCCAAAGCCGCTCCGTCTCGGCATCCCGGAAAGTTTTAATCACTAAGCGATACTATCGCGACGCGTTACTAATGTCAAGCGTAACTATGGCGTATTTTTCATAAAGCTCCGCGGGCGACGGCGGCTTGTGCCCGCTCCCGGTCACCTCGCCCCTGTGACATGCCTCATAGCCCAGGGCAACGGTCTGTGATACACAGGTATGTACCGCTAAGCTGGCCGAAGAGCTGGCCCGCGAGCTAACTATGAGCCATTCCGTTTCGTGGAGCATGTGCTCCGCCCTTCTGTCCCGCCGGCTGAAGCCGGCTCAAGAACAAAATAGTCCGTTTGGACCCTGGCCTGAAGGCCAGATCTACCCGCTCTTCATTCATCCGGGCGCTCTTCATCCGGGCGCTGCGGCGGACCGGGACGCCGCGCCGCTGCGGGCCCATTCCCAGGAGGCCCCATGTTAAGGTCGCTCTTCATCGGGCTCTCCGAAAGCAAAGGCCTGCGCAACTTCGCCGAGAAGTCGGTTTTGGGAATGCGTTTTTCCCAGCGCTTCGTCGCCGGCACTCAACTGCCTGACGTGATTCGCGCCGCCCAGGTGGTGAATGAGTGGGGCGCGGGCGTCAGCATCGACAACCTCGGCGAGAACGTCACCAACGCCGACGAGGCCAAGCACAGCGCCGAGCTTTATCACGGTATGCTCGACGAGATCCACCAACGCAAGCTGAACGCCAACATCAGCCTCAAGCTCACCCACATGGGGTTCGACGTGAGCGAAGACCTGGCATTCGGCCTGGTTACTGAGCTCGTCGATCACGCCGTGCGCATCAACAACTTTGTTCGCGTCGACATGGAAGGCTCGCCCTACACCCAGCGCACCCTCGACTTCGTACGCGGGCTGCATCGCGAGCCGGGACACGCCGGCCGGGTGGGCACGGTCATCCAGTCTTACATGTACCGCAGCGAGAAAGACGTGGACGACCTGCTGTCGCAGCGCATCCGCATCCGGTTGTGCAAGGGCGCTTATAAAGAACCGCCCGACATCGCCTTCCCCAAAAAGGAAGCCGTGGATGCTAATTACCTGAAGCTGGCGCGCACCCTGATGAAAAGCGGCGTCTTTCACGGCATCGCTACCCACGACGAGAAAATCGTCACCGAGCTGAAGCAATTTGCGCGGGCGGAGAACATTCCGCCGTCGGCCTACGAGTTTCAGATGCTCTATGGCGTTCGCCGCGACCTGCAGCAGCAACTGGTGCGCGAAGGCTATGGGCTGCGGGTCTACATTCCGTTTGGATCGGAGTGGTATCCGTACTTCATGCGCCGTCTGGCCGAGCGCCCGGCGAACGTGCTGTTCATCGCGAAAAACATGTTCCGGCAATAGCGGGTTTGAAGGGACGCACCTTTAGGGGCGCCGCTAGGAGACTTACTTTCTGTTTGTCTGCGAGCCGGCTGAAGTCGGCTCGCAGACATTGCTAAGTAGCTTGCTATGGCGCAGCTGAAGCTGCACCCCTTCAAAACCGGACGCTATCTAGACCGCGACCTCATCCGGCTGCCGCATAAAGCTGCGTCCGCGCTTCTCGGATCCAAGAACTAACATCAGGGACAGGGCCGCGATCACTACCAACTCGAACGCGGTCAGCGCCCAGGCGTAACCCAGGTGATCGCGCAGCGCGAACTCGACCCTGGGCGTAGCGGAGGCGAACAGAATGCCGACCTGGTAGGTGAAGCCCGGCAACAGTCCGCGCACCGCATCCGGCGACAGCTCGTTGAGGTGCACCGGAATGATTCCCCACGCGCCTTGCACGCCCATCTGCATAACGAACGCGCCACAGGCCAGGACCGCCAGCGTGCTGCCGAACGCCCAGGCCGGAATCACAGCCAGAGTCACCGCTAATGCCGCCAACATGCTGTAGCGGCGTCCGATCCGTTCGGAAAGCAGCCCGAAGATGACAGCTCCCACCACAGCCCCCACATTGTAAGACATAGCGATGTAGGCCACGGTATTGGCCGCAACGCCATGCGCGTGCTTGAGAAAGTCGGGATAGAGGTCCTGAGTTCCATGGGACAGGCAGTTCATCAGAAACATGAGTGCGACGAGGTACAGCGAAAGCCATTTGTGTTGCCAGGCGATGCGCGGTCCGTCGATGGTGCGCGCCACGCGGTGTTGTTTCCAGGCTTCCGATTCCGGAACCTTGGTACGGATGTACAGCGCCAGCAGTGCGGGCACGCCTCCAACCCAGAACATGGCGCGCCATCCCCAGTTCGGCAACACCAAGCGCGCGGCCAACGCGGCCAGCAGGTAGCCAACGGAATATCCGCTCTGCAGGATTCCGGAGAGCACGCCTCGCCAGCGCACCGGTGCATGTTCCATGGCCAAGGACGCGCCTACGCCCCACTCGCCGCCCATGCCGATGCCGAACAGCATCCGCAGAATGAAAAATACGGCGTAGTTGGGCGCGAAGCCGCACAGCAGTTCGATCGCTGAGAAGAACAACACGTTGACCATCAGCGGCCGGCGTCGGCCGTAGCGGTCGGCCATCATGCCGAACAGCAACGCGCCCAGCGGACGCATGGCCAGCGTGGCAGTGATGGTCAGGACGATGTCGCTCTTGGGAACGCGAAAATGTTCGGCCAGCGTGTCGAGAAGAAAGATGACGACAAAAAAATCGAAGGCGTCGAGTGTCCATCCCAGAAGGCCGGCGGCCATTGCGTGCCAGCGATCGGAGTTTTCTCCTGAGACCTCTCTCGGCAGCTCACTCATCATGTTCGAGTGAAGGTATCAGATCGGAAGCACCCAGGCAAAGCTGGCGCGCCATTGAGCTTTACACAAGGCGACTTTGCGTCACACGGTCCTCGCGCAACCCAGTGACGAGTAGCGTTTGCCTTGTCGGCACGAGCGCTGTGAGATATCTGCTATTGCTAATAATCAATGGCTAACGGCTAATTGCTGTTTTCAATTCCCCGGCTCGAAACGGTATCCCACCCATGGCTCGGTAAGAATGTATTTCGGTGCACTGGCCTCGGGCTCCAGCTTCTTGCGCAACTGGCCGACGAAGACCCGCAGATACTCGTTCTGCTCGACACTATTACTTCCCCACACGGCATTCAAGATTGCGCGATGGGTCAGCACCTTTCGCGGATGCTGCGCCATGTACAGCAGCACGTCGAACTCCTTCGGCGTGAGATGCACGTCACGCCCGGCTACGCTGACGGAATGGGCATCGAGGTCGACTTGGAAGTCGCCAGCCTCAATCTTCGTCTGTGGCGGGCTGGCATTGGGAGGCGATCGCCGCAGCGCCGCGCGAACTCGAGCCAGCAGCTCGCCCGTACTGAACGGCTTGGTGATGTAGTCGTCGGCGCCTGAATCCAGGGCTTCGATCTTGCTGCGCTCCTCGCCGCGCACCGACAGCACCAGGATCGGCACTTGCGAGATCTGGCGCAAGTTCCGGCACAGTTCGATGCCGTTCATGTTCGGCATGGCGAGATCGGTGATCACCAGGTCGGCCGCGAAGTCTTTCAAAATCTCCAGCGCGGTCTCGCCGTCATTGGCTACGCGGATTTCGTAGCCTTGGGCGTTCAGGCTGGTGCGCAGCACCCGCGTGATCTGCGGCTCGTCGTCGACAACCAGGATGTGCGGTCGGCTATGCATTGTTAGAGCAGTTTCGAGTTTCCAGTTTCCAGAACCTAACCAGTTTCGAGTTTCTAGTTTCGAGTTTCTAGTTTTGAGTTAGAACATTGGCGTAGGTCCGGTTTGTATCAGGGCACGGCTAAGAGTCGTGCCCTGATACAACCCAAAGTCATTATGAAATGAGTTCTTTTCCTATTGTTTCGAAACTCGAAACTGTCTTCACGCTTCCTGCTTCACGATGTGGACATCCACCGCGGGAGCATCGCGCAGAAAACGATGTATCGCCGAGAGAAACAGGTAGCGGCGCCAGCCGCTGGTCGCGGAATGCCCAAAGATCACCTGGGTGATGTGTTTTTCGCGAACGAACTCCGCCATGGCGTGCGCCACTGCTTTCGCCTTCAGCTTTACTACTTGCGCGCCCAGGTTTTCCGCGAAGTGAAAGTTGGCCTGCAACGAACGCTGGCGCTCCGGATCCTCATCCGCACCGATATCGACGTACACCGCGAAAAGTTCTCCGTTGATGGCTTGTGCCATGCGCGATGCGCGTGCCACCAGGTACTGGCCCGCCGGGTTCGAGCTGATCCCGACAGCAATGCGTTCCCCAACCTGCAGGTCCCGTCCGGAGGCGGTGGTTTCCCGGTCCATGTACGGTTCCAGGCTGCGATCCACCACTTGGGCGACGTGGCGCAAGGCAATCTCCCGCAAAGCGATCAGATTGCTGGGCCGAAAGAAGCTTCCCAGCGCGCGATCCACCCGTTCCATAGGATAGATATCGCCACGGCGCATGCGGGTCTGCAGCGCCTCCGGCGTCACGTCGGCCAACACGATCTCATCCACCCGCTTCAGCACCCAGTCGGGAACGGTCTCGCGCACCACCACTCCCGTGATCTTGTGCACCATGGGGGTGACGCTCTCCAGGTGCTGCACATTCATGGTCGAGACCACGTCGATCTTGGCCTCCAGCAGCTCGAAAACATCCTCGTAGCGCTTGTGGTGTTTGCTGCCTTCAATGTTGGTGTGCGCCAGTTCGTCCACCAGCACCACTTGGGGACGGCGTTCGAGGATGGCATCGACATCCATCTCCTCGAAGATGGTGCCTTTGTAGTTGATCTTCTTGCGCGGCACGGTCTCCATCCGGGCGGCGAGCTCCTGCGTGGCCTTGCGGCCATGCGTCTCTATCACTCCGACCACCACGTCTTCACCCCGGCTCTGGCGGCGAATGGCCTCGCTCAGCATGGAATAGGTTTTGCCGACCCCGGGCGCATATCCGAGAAAGAGCTTGAAGACGCCGCTCTTCTTCTCTACCGCGGTCTCCTCCAGCCATTGCTCGGGCGTCTTTTGCATGAGCACTTATTCTGCGGCAGAGGACGAGAAAAGTCGATTCTGTACAATCATGCCGTGCATGCGCAGCAGCAGGCCGGAGGCGAGCAGGGCCGTAGGTCGTGGTTCGCGGTCTCACCCGCGCACCTGAGAGCCGCTTTGTACCGGTATGCGGTCGCAATTGGGACCATCGCCATCGTGGTGATCGTCTACCTTCGTCTGCCGGTGAATCCCACCACCGTAGCGCTGACCTTCCTGCTGGTGGTGCTCGGGGTCGCCAGCCGCTGGGGTTTGACCATCGCCACCACCACCGCAGTCGTCGCTGCGCTCGCGCTGAACTACTTCTTCCTACCGCCGGTCCGGACTTTTACCATCGCCGATCCTCAAAACTGGATTGCCTTGCTGGCGTTTCTGGCCAGCGCGATTCTGGCTAGCAGGCTGTCGGAGCGCGCCCGCCGCGAAGCCGAGAATGCCACTCGCCGGCGCAAGGAAGTCGAGCGCCTCTACTTCCTCAGCCAGCAATTGCTGGCCACGGAAAACGTGATGGAGTTGCTTAACTCCATTCCTCAATACGTGCGCGATGCCTTCGGATTGCAGGCCGCCGCCATGTACCTGCCCAAGCGCAAAGAAGTTTATCGCACTGGTCCGGACCATCCTGAGCTCAGCGAGGACCAACTGGAGTCGGTGAGTGGCCGGGGCGAACTGGTGGTCGACGAAGAGCGGCAATTATGCTTTGTGCCCCTGCGCATCGGAGTGCGGCCGGTGGGCAGCCTCGGTCTGGAGGGCGCTGTGCTCTCGCGTGAGACCCTGGAAGCGGTCGGCAGTCTTATCGCCATCTCCATCGAGCGCGCCGGAGCGGTCGAGACGCTGACCCGCGCCGAGGCCGCTCGCGAAAGTGAAAAGCTGCGCTCGGCATTGCTGGATAGCGTCACCCACGAATTCCGTACACCGCTTACGGCCATCAAGCTTTCTGTCACCACGCTGCTTTCGCCGGATCCTGTTACGTCGGACGCAAGGCAGGAGTTGCTCACCGTCATCAACGAAGAAACCGACCGGCTGAACCGGCTGGTAGGCGAGGCGGCGGAGATGGCCCAGCTCGATGCCCAGCAGGTTGAATTGCGGCGCGAGTCTCACAATGTCAGAGATATGGTCGATGAGGCGCTCGAAAAATCGAAGCAAGGGCTCGCCGGACGCCAGGTGAACATCGAGATCCCACAACAGTTGCCCCCGGTGCGGGTTGACCTGGAGCGGGTTGCCGAAGTGCTGGTGCAACTCCTGGAAAATGCTGTTAAGTATTCGCCGGGCGGAACGCCGCTTACCATTACCGCCGAGCAGAAGGGGAAAATGGTGAGCATCAGCGTGGCCGACCGGGGACCCGGAATCGATGACATGGAGCAGCCGCTGGTCTTCGAGAAGTTCTATCGCGGCCGCGATCAGCGTTACCGCGTCCAAGGTACCGGCATGGGGCTGGCAATTGCTAAAGCCATCGTTGAGGCCCACGGCGGAACGATTGGCGTGACTTCACAACTGGGCAGCGGCTCGGTGTTTTACTTTACCGTACCGGTGGGGTGAGAAGCTTTTCGCTTTTCGCTTTTCGGCCTTTCGCTTTTTGGCCTTTCGCCTTCGCCTTAGCTTTGGTCTTCGTTGCTGAGAGCTAGCAATTGCCAGGACCTTTGTAAAGCGGCCTAAACCTCTTACTCACCGACGAACTATGAGGGCCCACTCTTCGCGGCCTCTCTTGTCGATCCGCAAACAAACGTCGAATTCGCCAGTGGAATGTGCCAGCCGACAATCGAGCCCGTAGGGCGGATCCGATTTTAGCCCAGGACGTAGCCGCAGGCGGAGTCCTGGGTGGGCGAAAAATAGAACCGAGTCCCGTAGGGACGGCACCCGTTTTCCCGATACCAGGGTAAACTCTCATCTCCCGGCCAATTCGGAAGCGAAGCGCGAATCGCCACGAGCGGCTTCAATATCCCCGCTCTTTGTCTACCACCCACGCCAGCGGCTCGCCCATCAAGAACCGGCGCAGGTTTTCCGTGTAGTGTCCGTAGTGGCGTTCCCACATAAACTCGGTCAGCCCGGCAATGTGCGGCGTGATCAGAACATTGTCCATCTCCCACAGCGGAGATTCCGGCGGCAGCGGCTCTTCGCTGGTGACATCGAGTGCGGCGCCGGCAAAAGTCTTGGCCCGCAGCCCACTCACCAGCGCTTCTTCATCGATGAGAACACCGCGGCCGACATTGATCAGGTAAGCCTCCGGCCGCAGTCGCGCCAGCCGCTCGGCGTTCATCAGATGATGCGTCTTCGGCGTCACCGGCAGCGCCAGCACCGCGAAGTCGGCTTCGCTCAGCGCCTCGTCGAGCGCGTCTAAGCCGTACGTAACGTCCACACCTGCGCACTCCCGCTCGGGATGCTCGCGCACCCCAACCACTCTCATGCCCAATGAACTCGCGAGCGTGGCCAGCGGTCTTCCGATTCCGCCTAGCCCCACAATTGTCATGGTAGCGCCGTTCAACTCGCGCGGGCGAGGACTTGCCTCCCAGAGATCGTGCTGCGCCCAATGCTTCTGCTGCTGATACCGCACCGCCTGCGGCAGCCGCTTGGCCAGCGCGAACGCCAGAGCCATGGCATGTTCGGCCACGACCGGGCCGTGGACATCGCGCGCGTTGGTGACCACGATATCGCTGGTGCGTAACTCAGGTGACATGAGCGCGTGGACCGCAGTGGCCGTCGAGTGGATCCACTGCAGCTTTTTGGCGGCATTGATCTGCTCTCCGCGGAGCGACCATGCGATTGCGCTATCGGCATCGGCGATCTCTTCCGTCACCCGGTCATAGTTGGGAAGGTGTACGACTTCGAGCTGCGGAAAATCGTGCCGCAAGCGCGCGGTAAACCACTCTGGCGCCTGCCAAAGTCCAAAGCGGTGATGGAGTGCGATGAGAAGTTTCACTCGACCAGTTTCGAGTTTCAAGTTTCAAGTTTCAAGTGAAAACCCCAATGCTCCCTTTACGAGCACTGGGAATAGGCACGAAGGAGTAGGAGTTGAATGGGGGTCCTCGACACTTAGTAGCTACTTCTTGGCTTCTTCCGCAAAGACGCGCAGATCGTGACCTGTCATCTCTTTGGGCTGAGCGACGCCCAGCATGCCGAGCATGGTGGGCGCGATGTCTTGCAACGCGCCATCGGGCCGCAAGGTGAAGCGGCGCGGGTCACCCTTGAAATTCGCCGGCGTGACCGCGTGCTCGGCGACGACAATGAACGGTACAGGGTTCGTCGTATGCGCGGTCTGGGGACCGCCGGTCGCGGGGTCGATCATCTGCTCGGCGTTGCCGTGATCAGCGGTGATGATCATCGCTCCCCCGTTTTGCTGCAGCGCCTGGTAAATCTGGCCGAGGCAGGCGTCCACAGTTTCGACCGCCGTGATGGTTGGCGGAATCTTCCCCGAATGTCCCACCATGTCGGCATTGGCGAAGTTCACCACCATCACGTCGAAGCTCTTGCCGGCGATGGCCTTCACCACCGCGTCGGCAATTCCCTGCGCTGACATCTCCGGCTTCAGGTCGTACGTGGCGACCTGAGGCGACTGCACCAGCACGCGCTCTTCACCCGGAAAAGGTTTTTCCACGCCGCCGTTGAAGAAGTAGGTGACGTGCGCATACTTCTCGGTCTCGGCCACGCGCAAGTTGCGCATGCTGCGGTCGGCCATCACGTTGGCCAGGATGTTGGTCAGCGACTCCGGCGGCGAAATCACCGGCAGCGTGAAATGCTTGTCGTACTGCGTCATGCAGATGTAGGTGAGATCTTTGGGAACGCGGTCGCGCGGAATCTCGCGGTCCAAGTCTTCAGCGCCTTCCAGTTCACGGCCATCCTGGGGAGTGAAGTGGCTGTTGCGCGCCAGGCAGCGCGTGATCTGCCGGGCGCGGTCGGCGCGGAAGTCGAAATTGATGCAGACATCGCCATCGCGAATGTTGCCCAGAGGCTCGCCGCGATTGTCGGTCAGGACGAAGGGAATGATGAACTCGTCGGTCACTCCCCGGTTGTAGGAGTCCTTCACGCCCTGCCCGGCGTCGATGCAGCGCCCGCCCTCGGCGTCGCCGAACACCATCGCGTCGAATGCCTTTTTCTCGCGGTCCCATTTCTTATCGCGGTCCATGGCATAGTAGCGGCCGCTGACCGTGGCAATCTTGCCGACGCCGTACTCGCGCATCTTCTGCTGCAACTGTTCAAGGTAGCCGGCGCCGTTGGTGGGGAGCGTGTCGCGCCCATCCATAAAGCAATGCACGAAAACGCGGTCCACGCCGTGTTGTTTTGCCATGCGCAAAATCGCGTACAGATGATTCTGGTGTGAATGTACCCCACCGTCAGACAACAGCCCGAACAGATGCAGCCGCCGGCCACCGGTGCGCGCCTGCTTGATCGCGTCCACCAGCACCGGATTGGAGTAGAACTCACCATTCTCGATCATCAGATCGATCTTGGTGATGTCCATGTAGACCACGCGCCCGGCGCCGATGTTGAGATGTCCCACCTCGCTGTTTCCCATCTGCCCGGTGGGCAGGCCAACGTAACGTCCGCTGGTGTGGATCAGCGTGTTGGGATACTCGGCGAGCAGGCGATCATAGGTGGGCTTGCGCGCCAGCGAGATAGCGTTGGCTGGAGACGGCGGAGCATAGCCCCAGCCATCGAGGATGATGAGGACGAGCGGTTTGGGAGGAGTCATAAAGTTGTGAGCGATTCGATTAACTGGCGTATCCGATTTTCGAGCTCTCGCAATTCTGGACAGCGATCGGTAAGGCCGCGATAGTTGCCGAGCGTCTCCTTCATCAATATGTCCCTTCCGCCACCAGCCCTCTTCGGGTCGCCGTACCTCTCCAGAAATGGGATGAACACGTTCTCTTTTACTGACACATCATTGCGTACTTCGCTCCATGGTCGATCTAGTTTTTCCGTATGGCCCGCCAACAACCATGTTTCAACCTCTTGTACAGCCGCACAGCACAGCAAATCGACGGCTGTTTGATCTGCCACTGCCGCTAGTTCCTCGAACGCTTGGGATCGATCCTTGCCGTCGGCATCTGGCAGGAACAAGACCAAATCTTGATGGCTGTATATCGCAAGGACCTGGTCTTTAAGAAGTTGCTTTGCGTGCTCATATCCTTGGGCTCTCGGGTTTGTGAGCACTGTGACACGAGCGTTCGGTTTCCCACATTCCGCGAGTATCCGAACAACTAAAGGATCTAAGATATATCCGTTATTGCGCGGGTCTTCGGGGACGACCAAAACTCTGAAGCTCAAAGAGTGGCCTCCAGCCAGCCCTCCGCAAACAAATCGCTTATTGGCTGTTTCGCCAAGATCTCGTGAAATTTGGGAATTTTGCTTAAAGGCGTTATGGTCGAAGCCCCTGTCTGTTCATCCCGCTTACAATAGAACGTCGTTTTGTAGTCTTTATCTTCTAGCCAGGCAAGCACCACCGGAGAATGCGTCGTCGCCATCACCTGTGTCCAGTCCAGAGAGGATTGAGTCTGAGTCTTCAGCAGTTCCACCAGAAGCCGCAGCCGAGAGGCATGAATGCCATTCTCGATTTCTTCGATCGTGAGGATGTCTGGCATGTCTTCCTGAAAGAAAGCGGCGGCAATTGCCGCAAATCGAAGTGTGCCGTCCGATAACACGGGAGCCGGATAATCGATTCCGCCTTCTCTCAGAGCAAAGAGCGGTTCACCCACGGCGCCGGACAGAATCACGACATCTTCAAATTCTATGGGAGTCAATTGTTTAAGCCAGGACAAGTATCGATCCCGATTCACAGAATTTCGGAGTATCGTTTTCACCAACGCAGCGAAGTTTTCACCGTGTTCTCCCATGCGTCGAACCCAGGACTGCGCGCTGGAATATTCGCGTAACACGGAAGGAGAGGGATCAATCCTCTGAGTGTTGCTCAGCGCACGAATGCAAATCTTTACAGATTCTCGATCTTCGACTTCAATTTCAGATTTTTGCAGTATTTGATGAAGGACAGGTTTGGACTTTTCGAACGAGAAGTGGGGCTGCCGTCCCACCGTACCGCGATAATATTTCACCTGAAAATAAGGCTGACTAATATCGTTGGAGAGGTTTCTGCTGTCATAGATTTCTTGACCGTCCGCAGAGAGGTGTTCTTCCCGAACGCAACCCTGCGCCGCGGAAATTCCGATGCCGTAGTCGAATACTTCACCCGAACCTCCGCTCGACAATTTGACCCGAAACCGAATCACCCCCTCAACGGTGTCTGTGCGTTCAGCGGATTTGTCTACAAAAGTGGCCCTAGAACTTCCCCCTCTGATCTGCTCCCAAATGTCACTATTGGCAGTCTTAGGTTTTCCGTTGAGCACTTCATCCACGGTAAAGCCGTAGCCGATGCCCTGAAGGACGCGCAGCGCATCAAAAAAGTTAGATTTCCCGCTGGCATTGGTCCCTAAGAACAAGTTCAGGCTACCCAATTCCAGGGATACGTCCGCCAAGCTCTTGAAATTCTCGATCCTGATAGAAAAGATCAATAAAACCCCCACCACCGACGACAGAGATTTTACGCCTTCGCCTTCCCCACCAGCTCCCCGCGATAATTCAGCGCCTTCAATCCCAGGTACCGCGCCGCCGGGCCAAGCTCTTCTTCGATCCGCAGCAACTGGTTGTACTTGGCGATGCGATCGGTGCGCGAGGCCGAGCCGGTTTTGATTTGCCCTGCTCCAGTCGCCACGGCGAAGTCGGCGATGAAGGTATCTTCGGTTTCGCCTGAACGGTGCGATATCACCGTGGTGTAGCGGTTCTGGTGCGCCAGATTGATGGCGTCCAGGGTCTCGCTGACCGAGCCAATCTGGTTAAGCTTGATGAGAATCGAATTGGCAATGCCGGCGTCGATGCCACGCTGGAAAATCTCAATGTTGGTGACGAAAATGTCGTCGCCCACCAACTGAATTTTGCTGCCCAGTTCATCGGTCTGCAGCTTCCAGCCTTCCCAGTCGTCCTCGGCGAAAGCGTCTTCGAGAGAGACGATGGGATACTGCCGCACCCAGTCGGCCCAGAACTTCACCATGTCTTCGCTGGAGTGCTCGCTCTTGTCCGACTTCTTGAAGACATATTTCTTCTTGGCGCTGTCGTAAAATTCGCTGGCCGCTGGATCGAGCGCAATGGCGATCTGCTCGCCCGGCTTGTAGCCGGCCTGGGTGATGGCCTCGAGTATCGCTTCGATGGCTTCGACATTCGACTTCAGCGACGGCGCGAAGCCGCCCTCATCGCCGACGGACGTGTTATAGCCCCGCTTCTTCAGCACACCTTTCAGCACATGGAAGGTCTCAACGCCCCAACGCAGTCCCTCGCTGAATGAGGTTGCGCCTACCGGCATGATCAGAAATTCCTGGAAGTCGACGTTGTTGTCGGCGTGGGCACCGCCGTTCAAGATGTTCATCTGCGGCGTGGGCAGCAGCCCGGCGGTGAAGCCGCCGAGGTATTGGTAAAGCTCGATGCCTAGATGGTCGGCCATGGCGCGGGCCGCGGCCATCGAAACCGCCAGAATCGCATTCGCGCCCAGCTTGCTCTTGGTGGGCGTGCCGTCGAGGGCAAGCATGGTGTTGTCAAGCTCGCGTTGCTCGCTGGCATCCATGCCTTCGAGTTCGGGCGCGATCACTTCGTTCACGTTGCCGACCGCTTTCAGCACGCCTTTGCCGGCATAGCGCGACTTGTCGCCATCGCGCAGTTCCAGCGCTTCGTGCTCGCCGGTCGAGGCCCCGCTGGGCACGGCAGCGCGGCCGCGGGCACCACTCTCCAGGATGACATCGGCTTCGATGGTGGGATTTCCGCGGGAGTCCAGAATTTGACGGGCAACAATCAGCTCAATTTGAGTCATAAAAATCCTCGGTCTCTCGCCGGGGATTTGCTTGCGCGAGGCGGGAGCGGTAGGAAACCAGTCATTATACGGGAGCCCCGGCGGTATATCGGTGACGGCCAACCCGACCCCGGAAGCGCCTCGGCCTACAGCCTTGGTTACCCAGGAAGTCATGGCAAATTCACAATGCGCTTGGAAAAGAGTTTGCGGCTACGCGCGGGGTTGGGTATCCTTTTCGGAGCGGTTTAGATGCACCCGGAAAGGTGCGTCGCTGACGTCTGCTGGCCGGCGCTGCTACCGCCTGACGGAGTGCAACCCATGTGGAAGCGGAAGGAAGACGAATACACCACCCCTAGCGAGCCCATCACTGCTGGCTCGTCATCGATCCCGGTCACGCTTGCGCCAACGCGTCCGGCCGAACCCATGCGCGGCGACTCTTTGCGCAGCAACGAAATCGCGACCATCGGCAAGTCCGTGGTGGTTAAAGGCGAGCTTTCCGGCAGTGAAGACTTGATTGTGGACGGCGAAGTGGAAGGCTCCATTACGCTACGTGGCCAAAGCCTGACGATTGGCCCTAATGGGCGGGTCCGCGCCAATATTGAGGCCCGCAACGTAATTGTGCACGGCCGGGTGGACGGCGACATCCATGCCAGCGAGCGGGTTGAGCTGCGCAAGAGCGCTTCGTTGTCAGGAGATATAACAACCGCACGGATCTCCATCGAGGATGGCGCCTTCTTCAAGGGCGGCATCGATATTCAGAAGACAGAACCTGCTCCGAAGATTGAGGCCAAGCCGCCAGCGGTCGCCGCCGCTCCGGCGCCCATCGTGACCCAGGGTACGTTGCTGGAACCCAAGAAGCTGTAAGCGGCAATGCTTGTTCCTGCCCGGGCGCATCGCGCGATGCGCCCCCAGGCTTTCTACCTTGCGCCTGCCCTTCATGTGCTTCACCATCTCGAAACATTAATTGATGGTCGCGGCCCTCTACCCATACAATGGTGCCCTGTGGCTCCCGGCATATTCAGCAGATTATTCGGTGGCTCTGGCCGGCGGGGTGTAGACGGAGAAGTCGTTTCCGGACAGAAGATCAGCCGTCGTTCGACGGGCTTCAACGAATTCATCCGCGCCATCTCGCGCGAGGAAGGCTTGAAGATCCTCGACCTGGGCTCAACCTCGCCTGCCAATATCACCTTCATGACCGGCTTGGGACACAGGTTCCATCAGGAAGACGTGCTGCGCCTGTCCAGCGACAAGTCCCTGATCATCCCCAATGGCGACAACGGAACCACCATCGACGTGCAGCGTTTCCTGCGCGAGAACCTTAACTTTGGCCGCGAAGAATTCGATGCTGTCATGTTTTGGGACCTCGCCGACTTCTTGCCCGAGCCGCTGGTGAAACCGCTCATCGAACGCATTCATGTGGCGATGAAGCCCGGCGGCATCATGCTGGCGTTCTTCCACACCAAGGATGCTGGGCCCGAGGCGCCGTTCTACCGCTACAACATCGCCGCTAAGGACACGCTGGAACTTCAGCCTATCCGCGCCTTCCGGCTGCAACGCGTCTTCAACAACCGCCACGTCGAAAATCTCTTTCGCGATTACTCCTCCATTAAGTTTTTCCTGGGACGAGACAATATTCGCGAAATGTTGGTCATCCGGTAGAACTCGCTGTTCGCTGTTCGCCCCTGCGACCGGTGCGGTTTCGCCTGCGAGTGCTCCAGCATGGGTTGCTACACGTCCTGACTGAAAGTACAGACATGCGTAACCTAGCAAAACCCGGGAGGCGAAGCTCTGCCCACCGAAAGACGCAGGGCGCGGACTACGCGAACGGCGAAGAGCGAACCGCGTGTTCCCTCACCCCGCTCGGCGGGTCTTGCGGATGACGAAGGGCATCACGCCTGGAAATCGTAGGAGTTCAAAAGCGGCGGCCTTGGCGAGTACCGGCAGCGACAGCAAAGAGCGTACCCACGATGCGGCGGACAACAGCGGCGCAAACTGGCGGGCATACTCGCGTCCATAGGCGGCAACCGATTCTGTCAACGTCGTCTCACCAGCTAGGAACTGGCCGACACATCGTCCCGCCGCTTGCCCGCTGCGCAGAGCAATGGAAATTCCGTCGCCGGCAAAGGGGTCGATAAATGCCGCGGCATCACCGATGAGGATGACATGTCCTCGAACCGGCTGCGGTTGACGATAAATCAAGGGCGCGGTGCTGACCGGGGATGACGCAACTTTCCACGCGGCGGACCGCTTTGCCAGCAGGGGATGCAGCGCGAACACCGCTTGCAGGGAAGTCGCGGTATCGGAGCGCACCATGGCGCAGGCATTCACCATTTCCTTCGCGACCGGTTGAACGCCGCAATAGCCATGGTCGAAAAAATAGAGGTCCGTCGAACGCGCGGGGTCAGCTTCGTGAAAGTGCGCCTTCAGCCCAATCCACTTGGGACCGGGCGGAACGGTTCGATCGGAAGTGAATTGCGACCATCGCCCCGCCGCGATAATCAAGGCTTTCGCAGCGAACTTTCCCGAAGAAGTTTGCAACTGAAAGGGGCCATCGCCCCGGTTCGCGAGTACTTCGCAGTTCGCGTGAGTCTCGACACCGGCGGCTTGAGCTGCTTTCCACAGATGCGCATCGAGATCATACCGGGTAATGCTGAGCGCGGCCGGTGAAACTGGTGCCTCCACCACTCGCGTCCCCAACAACAGACGTGTGCGATCGATGGCTAGCGCGTCAACGAACAGTGACTTGGACGACGGTACGTCCCGCAGGAGTCCGGCGAGAACTTCGAGCGCCTCGGCCGAAACGAATTCTCCGCAAACTTTATGGCGTGGGAAATCGCGCGCCTCTAACAGGAGCACGCGCACGCCCAAGCGTGCTGCGGTGATAGCAGCGGAGCTGCCTGCAGGACCGGCTCCGACAATCGCCAGATCGAATTGGCCAGTAGCACTTGGCATTTGGTACTTAGCACTTGGCAGGGCACTTGGCAACTCACCCGCCAGCACCGCAGCCGTTCAACTGCCGACCCTATCCAGACCGCTCAAGCCTTAACCAAATGCTAAGCGCCAAATGCTAATTGCTAACCGCTAATTGCCGCCTTTCCACAACAACACCCCCATGCGATACAGACAGTGCCGCGATATCTCAATCTTCCGGACTGATAACCCTTCCAGCATGTGCCGCATTTCGTTACGAGTGTAAGCCCTTCGCACGGACGCCGGCGCATCATGCCAGGTAATCGGGCTGCGAAACAGCGGCAAGCCGGCATAGACCAAAGCCAGATGCAGCCGGCTGCGAATCAGGTCGTTGATCAGCACCGCTCGCCGGCACACACGCAACGCTTCGCAGGCAAAATGCTGCAGCTCGTCGGGGGCGAAGTGGTGGGCGAGGAGTGAACAGCTCACCACGTCGAAAGCATCGTCGCAGAACGGCAGCTTCAGGGCGTCTCCTGAAACTGCCGCCGTGCCGTTGGCGGGCAAGTGCGACCACATGCGATCCAGTAGAGTTACGCTCAGCTCGGTCCCACGCCGGGCCAGCACGCGACGCGCCGCGAAAGGCACATCGCCGGCTCCGCAGCCGACCTCCAGCAGAGACAGTTGCCGGGAATTAGCGTCGCAGGCCACCCGCCCAAGCAGATCGATTGTGGTCCGCGTTCCTCCGAACCAATGGTTGATGTGCTTCAGATCGATGAGCGAGGCAGCCACCTCAGCGGGGCTACCCTCGTCGTCGTCAAGCATCTCGGCGATGACTTTGCGTTGCATCCTGGCGACCTGCAGCAGAACTCGTGACCACATTCCGGCTGACCCTTCGATGGTATCAACGGTCCGCGGTAACGGAAAATCAGCTCGCAAGGCGGACCGCAACCACGGCAAACCTCTAACTGCGCACGACTGCTTAATGTAGAGAGTCTTTCGCAGGCCATTCTGGTGGAACCTCTTACCACGCAAAGTTGGAATTGCCCTGGAGGCGGAGCGCGCCGCCTGTTCAGGAGCAAGGTCTTGCCGAAAAAGCAACTGAAACATTCGGTTGCTCGTCTAAGATGGTAGAAGCTGCAGTTTTAGGTCTCCAAGAGGTGCTGTGGATTTGCCGGTACATCATCATTTGCGGCGGGCAATGGCGACAACCTTCGCTTTACTCCTGTTGGCCTCCGTCGGGCATGCTCAGCAAAAACTGGACATCGATCCGCTGGAGTTGGTGCGCCGGGCCGCGCGCAATGAGATCAAGGCCAACGACGTAGAACAGTACTTCTTGTTCCGGGACAACACGGAGTACAAGGACCACTCCGTAAGCAAGGAAGTTGTCCGCACCAAGCAGGGTGGCCTAACGACGACGCTTCTAATCAACGGCCGGCCTCTGACCGCCGAAGAGCGGCAGAAGGACAACGAAAAACTGGAGAAGTTCGCCAACGATCCAGCGGCCCGCCGCAAGCGGCGGGAGTCCAACAAGCAAGACGACCAGCGCTCGGAGCTAATGTTGAGCAGTCTTCCAGACGCATTCCTTTACACGTACGTGGGCACCGATCACGGACCCAATGGTGAGGACCTCGTCCGCCTAAAGTTTAAGCCGAATCCCAGCTTCAATCCTCCTAACCATGAAACTGCGGTCTATCAGGGTATGGAGGGCGATATGATCGTCGATCGCAAGGCCGCGCGTATCGCCAAGATCGACGGGACCCTGTTCAAGGACGTCGATTTCGGCTGGGGAATTCTGGGCAAGCTCTTTAAGGGGGGAAAGTTCATCGTCGTGCAGCGAGATGTCGGCGGCGGCGATTGGGAAGAGGTGCAGGAAACTCTGCAGTTCAATGGCAAGATTCTCCTGGTCAAATCAATGACCATCTGGTCGTCGGAGACGATGACCGACTTCCGCCCCGTACCGGCTGACCTTACCACCGCCCAGGCGCTCGATTTATTGCATAAGAGCGACCAAGTGATTGCCGAAAATGGCGGCAGCGTCAAGGAAGCGCACCGCAAGTAGAGTGGAAGGCTTGATTTGACGCCGGCGTGGAGCGATCTGCGCCGTTTGCTGGTCAGGCTCTCAGAACTTCCTTCTGCACCGTCAGCTCTTCGATCAAAGCGGGGCGCAAGTCATATCCTCGACCCGGCTTGTCGCTGATGGCGATTGTTCCCTGCGGCGAGACCGCGACTTCCGGTTCGATAATGTCTTCCTTCCAGTAGCGCTTCGAGGCCGAGACATCGCCGGGCAGCTTGAAATTGGGCAGCGTCGAAAGTGCCACATTGTGGGAGCGGCCGATACCTGACTCCAGCATGCCTCCACACCACACGGGAATACCGAATCGCTGGGCAACGTGGTGAACGGCGATCGCTTCGGAGAAGCCCCCAACTCGTCCTACTTTGATGTTGATGATGCGGCAAGCGCCCAATTCCACCGCGGCTTCGGCGTCACGGGCGCTGCGGATGGCTTCGTCGAGGCAGAGCGAAGTGTGTAACTGTCGTTGCAGGCGAGCATGGAAGTAGAAGTCGTCGCTCCACAGCGGCTGTTCGATCATCAGCAGTTGGAAGCGGTCGAAAGCCCTCAGATGCTGTTCGTCGGCCAGGGTGTAAGCGGAGTTGGCATCGCAACTCAGCGTGATATTGGGCCAGCGGGTGCGGATTTTCTCCAGCACCTCGACGTCCCAGCCGGGCTTCACCTTGATCTTGATGCGCTGATAGCCGGCCGCCAACTCAGTTTCGATCTTCTGCAACAGTTGGTCATGCGAATCCTGAATGCCGATGCTGACGCCGCAAGCGATTTCGCGCCGTGAGCCGCCCAGCAGCTTCCAGAGGGGAATTCCCTTCTGCTGCGCCTCGGCATCCCAGGCGGCGTTCTCCAGTGCCGCCTTGGCCATGCGATGCTCCCGCACGCGCGCCAGCAACGCTGGAACCTCGCGACCTGCCTGCAGCGTCTCGCCGATCAGCGCCGGAGCGAGGTAGCGCTTGGTCACGTCCCAGGCACCCTCGATGTACTCTTCGCTGTAATAAGGACCCTCGCCGGCAACACACTCGCCCCAGCCTTCCAAGCCATCGGAATGCAGGGTGAAGAGCAGGACCCGGCGCGTGTAGGTGCGTCCGAAGCTGGTCTCGAAAAAATGAACGAGAGGTATTTTCAGCTCGCGAAGAGTGATGGCTTCAATCTTCATAAAGTAGTTAGGTCACGCATTTCAGGGCTAACCAGACTGGGTCGGAACGCGGGCCTGAAGGGCCGCTCTACCTGATCACTTGCCGGCATACGACCGGCCCTCATCCCAATTTCCCAGCAGAAACGCTCCGTTGCCCTTCTCGTCGCGCTGGTAGCCGAGGCACGCCAGGCCGCGCGAGAATGCCTTCAGAAATTGCTCCCGATTGTGCAGTTGAGTATCGGACGCTTTCTGCCGGGTCTCGGCTGCCGCCTTCCAGCCGTAGATTTCAGCCGGCACTTCGATCTGTGATTCTTCTTGGAATGCCGGTCTCTTGCCGCTTGCGAGCAGCGTCTCCACTCGCTTCGACTTCAGCCACCACTCTGCCACCAGGCGGTCGCTGGGAAGAAACCCTTGCAGCGGCGACGATGTGATGCCGTACTGATTGATGTTGTAGCGGCGGGCGAGCGCGCCCAACCGTTCCAGGTTGAAGTAGGAATTCTTGATCTCTAGCGGATCGAAGGTCCACTCCATCAGCTCGTAGCCGTGGGCGATGGCGTCCTCGCGTTGAAACAGCTTGATGCGCCGGCCGAGACCGCGGTTGCGGTAATCGTTCTTCACTCCCAGCATGTGCGAGTGCAGATAGGAATGCCTATTGCGGGTGCCAGGAATCGAAAACGCGAAGCCGACCAATTTTTCGCCGTCCCAGGCGCCAATCACCTGTCCACCAATTTTCGGCGCCAGGGAAAAAATTCGCAGCGGCACCAGTTCGTTGTCGGCGAATCCCCACACTTCTTTCTGCAGGGCGACGCAGGCGCGAAACTCTTCCAGCGCGGTACAATTGCGCAATTGGAGGGCGTCGTCGCTCACGGCTTTTCCTGCTGCTTGGATTCCTGCCACAGCGTCTCCATTTCGTCGAGCGAGGCCTCGGCCGGCTTGCGGCCCCGCTCCCGCAGCTTCTCTTCGAGATACTCAAAGCGGCGGCGGAATTTGCGATTGGTCTGGCGCAGGGCCGACTCCGGATCGAGCGAAAGATAGCGCGCCAGGTTCACCAGCACGAAGAACAGGTCGCCTACTTCGTCTTCCAGCCGGGAACGCAGTTCGGGAGAAATCTTGGCGCCGCGCGCCCCGGCAACGCCTGCCGCCGACTGCGGCTGCGGACCGGGCGCGGGATACTCCTCAAGGTTCTTACGAAGCTCTTGCGTTTCCTCGTCCAACTTCTCGAAGAGACCTTCGATGTTCGGCCAATCGAATCCCACGTGCGCCACTCGCGAGCTGATCTTGTAGGCCTCCATCAGCGACGGCATGGCGGTAGAAACTCCGGCCAATACGGACTCGGGATGATCCGGCTGCTTTCCATTTTCTGCAGACTCCTGGTGCCGCTTCTTCTTCTCCTCGGCCTTGAGCGCCTGCCAGTTGCGCAGCACTTCTCCCGGCGTATCAGCCTTCACATCGCCGAAGACGTGAGGATGGCGATGGACCAGCTTGTCCGCGAGGCGATCGAGGACGTCGTCGATGGAAAAGCGTTTCTCCTCGGCCGCCATTTCCGAGTAGAAGAGCACCTGCAGCAACAAGTCGCCCAGCTCGCCGGTCAGCTCGTCCCAATCGCGGGCGTCGATGGCTTCCACGACCTCGTAAGCTTCTTCCAGGGTGTAGGGCTTGATGGTGTCGAAGGTCTGTTCACGGTCCCAGGGACATCCGCCCGGGGCGCGCAGCCGCGCCATGATGGAGACGGCGCGCTCAAATCGTTCACCTGTAGTCGCCATTACAGACAATCTAAATGACGGTTGGCGGCGGGCGCAAAAGGTTGGCCGATGGTATTTGTGATTAGCGGCTAGGACGCAGCGCCCGGTTGCCGCGGAAAGGTGCGCACCAACAATCGCGGATCGTCGGAGATCAGACCGTCAACTCCCCAGCGGGCGAGGCGCAACAGGTCCTGCGCGTCGTTCACCGTCCAGGTGAGCAGTTTCATCCCGCGAGCTTGAACCTCATCGATCAAGCGCTGGGAGACCAGTGAGTGGTGTGGGATGAACGCGGCGATCGGTAGCTCTGTCCAACGCTCCGCGTCTTCCGCGTGTTCGCAGATGTAAGCCAGCGAAAGTGAAGGTTCGAGATGGTGGAGTCGCAGCAACACGTCAGGAAGAAAAGATGACACCACATATCCGCGAAGGGGCGGATTTGCGCGCAGCGCAGCAACCACGGTTGCTTCGTTGCCGGCCACTTTGAGCTCGACATCGAGATATGCCGCGCTGCCGAACTGCGCCAGCACATCTTCCAGGCAAGCGAGATTGTAGCCGCGGCGACGTTCCAGTCCCGCGTATTCGACAGCCGCGACTTCGATGCGATTGAACTTCGGATCGTGGGAAAGGACGGAGCGGCGATCGCGGGTGTAGCGCACGTCGAACTCGAAGCCGTCGCAGCCGTTGACCATAGCATAGTCGAAGGCAGCCAGCGTATTTTCGGCGGGAAAACCAGGCTTGCGCCAGCGCAGGCCGAGGCAAGGCAGCGGCCTGACGCCGCGATGCCCCAGCAGCAGCGGACGGGGCTGCGGATTTACCACAAAGGCCGCTTTGCGCTTTTCGCGTTTGGCATTCAGAAGCCCAGAGTGGCGTTTTGCCCGGCAAGCTCAAGGGGCAAAAAGCCAGGAGAAATCTAGTCTCATGATAAGCACACGAACTGAAAAAAGCAGTGACGCCGTGGTCCGCCGAGGGCAAGGACGCCCGTCCGCCTCAGATCCGGGTAGCGATTTCACCGTTTGCGTACTGCTTCGCTTCAGCTAAGGGGAGCAGCAGACGAAACGTGGTGCCCCGGCCCATCTCGGTCACAAAGTCGAGGGCCCCGTTGTGAAGCTGAAGAACACGGTAGCTCATGGCCAAGCCAATGCCGCTGCCGGTCTTCTTAGTCGTGAAGTACAGGTTGAAAATCTTGTCGCGAACATCAGGCGGGATGCCGCCTCCCTGGTCGTGCACTTCGATGGTCGCGGCCATCTCATGCTGGCGGGCGACAATTAGAAGGACACCGCCGTTGCTCATGGCCTGTACGCCGTTGAGAACCACGTTGAGCAGCGCCTGCTTGATCAGGTCGGCGTCGGCCCTCACCGGGAGCGGCGCTGGGACCAACTGGGTTTCGACTTTCACCCCCTGGCGCGCCGCTTCTGGGGAGGCCAGCAAAGCTACGTCTTCGACTAGGCGTCGCAAGTCGAATTCCGTCAACCGTAATTCCACCGGCCGGTTGAAATCCACCAGGGTCTGCACCACCCGGTCGAGCCGGTGAATTTCGCGGTCAATGATGTCCATGTGGCGGCGGGTGTCGGGATCGACCTGGCGCATTTTTTCGCGCAGCAGCTCCAGATGGACCACGATGGCGTTGATGGGATTCTTGACCTCGTGGGCGACGCCCGAAGTAAGCCGGCCAATCGCGGCCAGGCGGCGGGAGAGCTCGATCTCGTTCTCGATGCGACGAACCGACTCGGCATCGCGCATGGTGAGCAGGGCCCCGATTCGTTCACCGCGTTCGGCGATAAAATCCAACGCGATCTGGATGCGGCGCCCATTCTCGAATTCGATTTCGCGCTGCGGGATCGGCTGATGCAGCGCGAAGGCATCGAGAACGATGCGACCCAGCTTGTTGGCGTCGGTGAAAACCTCTTCCACCAGGCTGCCCAGGATCTCTCCCCGCGGACGGCCGACAAAACGTTCCGCCGAAGCGCTCACCAGGACGACGCGGGTGTCGCGGGTGAAGAGCACCAAGCCGTCTTGCAGCGTCCCCATGATCTGGTCGAGGTTTTCTTTTAGCGCGCTGAATACCTCTTTCACGTCGCGAATCTGGCGGCCTAGGCGGTCGATTTTGGTATTGACCAGCCCGTATTCGTCGGTGGCTTTAGGATCGGGTTCGGGCGCGCTGTCGGGAACCCCAGCCGTCATCTGATCGAGCCGGCGGCCGATCGCCTCCAGCGGACGCAGCGCAATGTTGGACACGCCGGCCGCCAAGGCCAGCGACACCAGAATCGCGATGATCGAGAAGGTGAGGGCACGATTCAGTTGGGGCTGCACTTCGCTCTTGAGGAAAACCGTCGAAATGCCGACGCGGATATCTCCGAAGGGCTGGCCCTCGCGCTGAATGGGAAGATATACGTCGTAAACCCGCGGAGCGCCATATACCACTTCCAGCTGGCGCAGGAAACTGCCATTGCGCACATGCGAGAAATCCTCCCGCTGCTCCAGCTGCGTACCGTTGGCGGCGGGATCGGTGTGTACGATGGCGCGGCCGTTTACGTGTGCGATGGCGGCATCGGAAATGGTTGGGGAGTAACCGACAATCGACTGCAGGAGGGTGTTCAGCCCGGGATCGGTCTTTAACGCCTCGTCCAGTACCGCCTCAACCTGCTTTGGGTCGCTCTCATTGGCAAAGGTGCTACTGAGATCGATTTGGGTAGCTTCGCGAGCGCTCTCCCGGATTTCCTTGGCAACAAAAGCGGCGCTGTCATAGGCTTCCGCAGCGCGCTGTCTCACCAGATGCGATACGTACAGGTAGGAGAACACGGCGACCAGCGCGAAAACCATGCTGCTGATGGCAAGCACCAGCTTTGTTTTTAAGCGCATTCGGCTCATCGGAAGATACCCACACCGCGGGGTTGTTGCCGGAATGATATCAGCCTCATGGACCCGGCGGAAACAGGCCGTCCCGTTCCGACGCTGACCGCCTGTTGGAGGCCTGTAGCTGAGGGAAGTTGCGCAGGTACAGCAAATGACCTTGAGCGGGAGGCGACGCGGTACTGCACTGCGCTTGCCAGACAGCTTCTGCCCCGGGCAACAAGAATTGCCGATTCTGCGTCTCAGCTAAAGGTGAGCTTTCGTCCGTCAACAAGAGCGAGTAGTGTATTGGCAGGAGAAAAAGGTGGCCCAGCCCGCAACCCAAGACAACAACCAATTGCGCAGCGAGACGGTTGCCCAGCTACGCAGCTTGTCCCACGATCTCAGCAACTACATTGAAACGATCATGCAGGCTTCTTATCTTCTGGCCCAAGCCCAACTTGATGACAATAACCAAAAGTGGCTGGGGTTGATCGACAAAGCGTCACAAGACGCAGCCCGCGTGAATCGCGAGATCCGCGAGATCTTGCGCGCTCAAAACTGAGGCTGGTCCGTGGGCGCCGGGCCCCGCGATCCAAAGTTGAGCGAGTTGGAGCCGGTATCAGCCCCAACTCGCGGCCTGCATCTGGACCAAATGACCCGACTACATCCGCTTGGGGGTAAGTTTCTCCAGCAAATTTACCAGCGCCTTGCCGGCGGGCGGCACTGGTACTGCACCATCGCGAATGATCTGCGTGGCATCCACACTCTTACCGTAGAGCTCCTTATTGGCGTCACTGTCGCTGCCCATCGACGCGCTGCCGAGCGAAGCCCCAGCGAACAGGCCCTTCGACTGGGAATAAGAGAGGATGTCGACGTTGGGATCGTTGAACCCGGCGGCATTAGCTCCTGAAGGGCCGGCTACGGCGGACGCACCGGCGCCCAGTTTCAGTTTGCCCGAGAGGACTTTATCCGCCCCTCTTTCGGTCATAACCAAAAGGACATAGTCGGTTGCGGTGCTGCCCAACTGAACCCCCAGACTGCCGGTGTCCAGCGTGTACATCGCCGGAGCGCTCCAGTGTCCATTCATCTTCGCGCCCGTGCGACAGACCAGGACGCCTCGTCCGTAACTGACGCCCAGGCCAATACCAACTTTCTTGACGCTGGGGTAGATAAGGACACAGGCCGCCTTATCCAGAATGTTTTGTGGTATCTCGCTCTTGTCGAGAATGGTTTGCAGGACAGCGGTCGAGTCGGCTAGGCGCTTCGCTGGCTTGCTCTGGGCAAATAGCGGCAGCGAAACTGCCACGCACATCAGCAACAGGGTAATTCGCTTGGTCATGAGAAATCCTTTCTGCAATCGGGTGTGATCAGAAAACAGCCTTACGGGGAACGAATAAGGCTATCACAATCCAAAGCTTGCACCTACTTATGCGGGGATCGGGGTAAAGTGCGCTACTCCGCCACGGTCTTCAGGATATGAGTTGAGCGTCCATGGTAATGGTGGCATTCAGCACGCGCGATACCGGACATCCCTTCTTGGCGTTCTGCGCTGCCTCATCGAATTTCGCTGGGTCGGCACCGGGGATTTTGACCTTCACCTCAAGGTGCACGGCGGTGATGCTGAAGCCGGCGTCCGTCTTGTCCAGAGTTAAGGAGGCGTTGGTGTCGATGCTTTCCGCGGTCATGCCGGCGTTTCCCAGCTGGGCGGAGAGCGCCATCGAAAAGCAGCCCGCGTGGGCGGCCGCGATCAGCTCCTCCGGATTGGTTCCGACGCCGTTTTCAAAACGCGTGCTAAAAGAATACTGGGTTTGGCTGAGCACCCCACTCTGGGTAGATACGGTTCCCTTTCCGTCTTTCAAACCACCTGACCAGTGAGCACTGGCTGTACGTTGCATACTGCCCTCCGAAAACGAGAATTCATTCCTGCTTCACGTTACACGAATGTGGTAAATATTGCGTCACTCGGCAGCGCGAGTTTCCTGAACGCAGATAAGAAAACGGTTAGAAATAATGGTGACCAGGTTGCTTATCAACTCGTAATCCGAGCGACTGAGGTGGTATCTGCATCTAGTAATCAGAGCCCCGGAGGAAGTATCTGCATCGCGGGACAGACCAGCTTGCAATGGGCTTGGCGAAGCGCTGCGGAGCAGTTGGGACACGGTTGCAAAGCGGGCCGCCGCATTACGCACGGCTGTCGCTGCAGGTTTATCGGCTCGCGCCAGGCTTGAGCTGGCGGTTGATTGGTCAGGCATTGCCGGGCTGGTGGAGAGGGCGTGCCTTGCCAAAATAAACGAGCTTGCAGGCTACCGCCGAGCGAAAGAGAATGATGCAGAGAAGACTGGCCAAAGCAACTCCCCCAATGGTACATGTACCTTTGTGGCAAGAATGCTGGAAAATTGGCTAGAATTTTGTCGGCCGGTCTCTATAATGCGAACTGGGGCAGTTTGCTTAAACGGCCCTAAGGAATGGCGCAAGTCTTCGAAAGGGCATTTTTTGAAGGGGTTGCGGCCTAGCCCGGAGGGGTGAGATAGCCCTGTTTACTATTTAGTTAAGACACCTAGTTACGGCAAGCTAGTGCCTCTTGGTGCTAGCTTACCCAATGTAGAATTGGCCTTAAAGTGCTTTTGCGAATGCTGCGGTGGCTGTGGAAGTCCCGCCGAAGAGTAACGCCGAGAAGCACGGTGGCGTGCGCGCAGCAAATACGAAGTATTTGCCCAGTAGAGGTTGGAATTTAGGAGGTTGTAATCCATGAAGAAAATGACGATCGCCGCCCTTGCCGCCCTTGCGCTAGCCGGAGCGCTCAGCGCCGCTAGCGACGCAACCTGCATCATTTCGTTGCACTCCGTCGCCGTTGTCAGCGAAGGGCCATTGCCCTTTCCGGTCCCGTTAGTGCAGTCTCCCGATACCTCCAATAGCGACACCACTTCACTCGGCACCCACTTCTAAGAATTTCAGGTCGTCAACGACCGGGGAGAATCTCCATGAAAAACATTCTGATTGCAACGTTTGCTAGCTTGATGCTTGCCACCTTCGCTGGCGCCGCCACGAACTCGCTGCCGGCTGCCATGGCCGCCCCTGCCATTCATCACCAAGCCGCCTCGTCGGTAAAGCCTTGCAATGGCCCAGCGCCCTGCACCGCGAACCAAGCTGCGCTCGCTCCCGGCGAAGGCTCGCCCATGCCCGT
>PMWW01000167.1 GCA_003165795.1 Acidobacteriaceae bacterium | reverse complement strand
ATTTGGAAGCCCGACTTCTATCCCAAAGAAGTTTCGTCGAAAAAGTTTCTGAAGTACTACGCGACGCAGCTCACGGCGGTGGAAGTGAACTACACCTTTCGCCGATCTTTGTCGGAGAAAGCCGCGACGGCATGGATGGCGGATGTCGGTCCGAATTTTCGCTTCGCACTGAAGGCAAACCAATACATCACGCACATTCGCCGGCTGCAGAACGCCGAAGAAGCCATGCAGCGATTTCTGCCTACACTGCAGCCTCTGGCGGCGCAGCTTGGTCCGGTGCTCTTCCAGATGCCGCCTACCGCCAAGGCCGACGTTGCCGTGCTGCGCGATTTTCTGGCGCTGTTGCCCAGGAATTTCAAAGCGGCCTTCGAGTTTCGCCACGAGTCGTGGTTTAGCGACGAAATCTACAAAGCTTTGCAGGAACACAACGCGACGCTGTGCGTGGCCGAGACCGAGAAGCTGAATACTCCCGAGGTCCGCACCGCCAACTACATTTATTTCCGGTTCCGCCAGCCCAGTTACTCGGCTGATGATTTAAGGAAGCTGGTGGATCGCATGGGACGCTGCGTGGCCGATGGGCTGGAGACGTATGCGTTCTTCAAGCACGAGGAAGATCCGCGCAGCCCGCACAACGCGGTGGGAGTGTTGCGGAGCGTGCAGCGGGAAGTGGGCGGAAACCCGTAGCACGCGAGTTCAAAATCGTTCACCACGGAGAACACGGAGGACACGGAGTTTTTGGTTTTCTTTCTTGAATCGCCTCCGCGATCCATATGTTCTGCGTGGTTGAGACTTCAAACTTCCTTTGATTGTCATTACGAATGGCCTTCATGCCGTGAGGAATCTGCTTTCATCCGGTATGGCCCGTGCGTCGAGAAAAGCAGATTCCTCGCTTCGCTCGAAATGACAATTCTTAAAGGAGCTAACTAACCCCGCACCTCCCTCGCTATTCCCAGGTGGCGCGGTCTGCCACATACTCATCTCGTGCAGAGTGTCGATCCCAAACTGCGTCTGCTGAATTCGTTTCTCGACTACCTGAAGATCGAGAAAGGACTGGCGCCGCTGAGCGTGGCCGCGTATGAGTCGGACCTGCAGCAGTATTCCGAGTTTCTACTGAAGCGCAAGCGTGCACCGCGTGAGGCGCGGCGCCAGGACGTGCGCGACTTTCTCAATGCGCTGCTGTCGAATGGCGTGGACGGGCGCAGCGTGGCTCGCAAGCTGTCGGCGTTGCGGCATTTCTACAGGTACCTGCTGCTCGACCGCTACATCACGGTTGATCCCACGTTGAACATTGACACGCCGCGGCAGTGGAAGGTGCTGCCCAAGTCGCTGGCCGTGGACGAGGTGGAGAGCGTGTTGCAAGGTCCGCCGCGGGCGAAGGACGATCGCATGACGCAGGCCCTCGCCGGCCGCGACCGCGCGATGCTTGAAGTGTTTTATGCGGGCGCACTGCGCGTCTCCGAGATCATCAGCCTGAAGCTGGAAGATTTGAAACTGGATTTGGGATACGTGCTGGTGCGCGGCAAGGGCGACAAGGAACGCATCGTGCCGATGGGCCGCGCGGCGCAGGAGATTGTGCAGCAATATTTGGAGCACGCGCGTCCGGTGCTGGCGGGAGGGAAGTCGTCGCCGGTTCTGTTTATCGCTCGTGGGGCGCGTGGCATCTCGCGACAGCGGGTGTGGCAGATGGTGAATGCGGCGTCGGCACAATCGGTTCGTCACGCCAGTCCGCACATGCTGCGCCACAGTTGTGCCACGCACATGGTGGAAAACGGCGCCGACCTGCGCACCGTGCAGACCATCCTCGGCCACGCCGATATTTCGACGACTCAGGTTTACACGCATCTGGCGCTGGACCGGTTGAGCAGGGTGTATCAGAAGCATCATCCGCGGGGCAAGCGGGCGGGAAAATAGCAAACGCTGGGCGAAAAGCAGATTCCGAGTGGGCTGAATCCCACTCGGAACGACAATTATTAAAGAGCTTATGCGGCACGGCTGAAGCCGTGCCCCTTCAAGGCAATAATGACCAAGCGGGGGCTACCAAAGTCTTGAGCGAGGAGCGAATGACGAAGCGCGGAGCAACCATCGTTGAGAAGGCCGTCACGAAATTCTTGCGCTCGCTCGAAGAGCGCAATTCGTCGCTGCATACCATTAAAGCCTACCGCACCGACCTGGCGCAGTTCGCCGAATACGTTGGTCCGCAGAGTTGGAGCGACATCGATCATGTTCTGATTCGCGGCTATCTCTCGAATCTGTACGAGCGCGGGTTGAGCAAGACGTCAGTGGCGCGCGCGCTAGCGGCGTTGCGCTCGCTGTATAAGTGGCTGGCGCAGGAGGGCGAGGTCGAGCAGAATCCGGCCGCGCTAGTGGCCACGCCGAAGCTGCCAAAGAAATTGCCGCGCGTGCCGACCATCGAAGAAGTCAACACGGTTCTGGATACCGAGATGCCGGAATGCTCAGCGTTTGCCGAACGCGATCAGGCAATACTCGAGCTGCTGTATGGCTGCGGCATTCGCAATTCCGAGCTGATCGGCATTAACCTCGACGACATTCATTGGTCGAACCAGGTGGCGCTGGTGCGCGGCAAAGGGAAGAAGGAACGCTATGTTCCGTTTGGCGATTCGGCGGCAGCTGCGGTACGCGCATATCTGCCAGCGCGACAGCGAGTGCTGGCCGAGACCAACCACACTACCGAGCGAGCCCTGCTCCTCAACCTGCGCGGCTCGCGGCTGACCACGCGAAGCGTGGGGCGCATCGTCAAGCAGATCGCGGTGGCGCGCGGGCTGTCACCCGATGTTCATCCGCACACGTTGCGACATGCGTTCGGCACGCACATGCTGGAGGAAGGCGCCGACCTGCGCGCTATCCAAGAGATGCTCGGCCACGAGCGGCTCTCGACCACGCAGCGGTATACCCAGCTGACGGTGAAGCATGTGATGGAGGTGTACGACAAGACGCATCCGCACGCCACCAAGAGCGGGGAGTAGCCAAACAGTGGCTAGTGGTCTGTAGTTGGTGGCTAGAGCAATGCAAAAGAAACAGTAGGTCCCTCCACTCCGCTGCGCTCCGGTCGGGATGACAAAAGAGAAATACGCTGCGCTCCAGTCGCGATGACAAATCAGGGCGACCGGTTCCCATCCTAATCCTGCGCGACGACGCCGGGCAGGCGAACCTGAAAGCGCGTGTCGCCGGGGACGGAGTTCACCGTGATCGAGCCGTGATGTTTCTTCACGATACGCATTGTCGTATCCAGACCCAGGCCGGTGCCTTCGCCTACGCCTTTCGTCGTGAAGAATGGCTCGAAGATGCGTGACTGAATTTCCGGTGGGATGCCTGGGCCGGAATCGCCGATCTCGACTACCGCGCAGTCTGCTTCAAGAAAAGTTTTGATCCGCAACTCACCTTCGCCGTGCATGGCATCGATCGCGTTGTCGATGATGTTGGTCCACACCTGGTTCAGTTCGCTGCCGTAGGAGTTCACCAGCAACGGTGTGGGATGATAGTCGCGCTTGATGGTGACGCCCTGCTTCAGCTTGTGACCCAGGATGGTTAACGTGTTTTCCAGACCTTTGACCACGTCAACATCCTGCACCGGAGCCTGGTCCATGTAGGAGTATTCTTTGATGGCGCGAACCAGGTCCGAAATCTTTGAGGTACTGTCCTCCAGTTCGCCCAGCAGGTCATTGATTTCAACCATGGCCGAGACCCGCTTCAGGGCGGGCTCGGCCGCGTTGCGGCGCACCGCGGCAAGCATGAGGTTGAGTGGGGTGGGCATGGCGCCGCATTCCACCAGCGACGATGCATACTGCCAGCCATCTTCGATTCCATGCTGATGCAGGATGGCTTCGATTTCATCCTGAAGCTCGCTGGCTTTCAGAACATCAGTCTGCGGCGCGGCGCCGGTGCAGCACGACGACTCGAACTTTTCGATGGCCGTTCGCTCGTCTGCGGTAAGTTGGATTTCCTCCAAACTGCTGACTGACGCGCGAAACTCGCCGACCACGCCGCGCAGGCGTTCGGCAGTGCGACGCGCGGCCGCTGCTGGATTGTTCAGCTCGTGCGCCAGTCCTGCGGAAAGTTTTCCCAAAGCGGCCAGACGATCGCGCTGCTGTTCGATACGAGTACTTTCACGGGTGCGATCCACCATGGTGCCGACCAGACGCCTGCTCAGCTCCGGCATGTGGATTATCATCTCGTCGAAAAGTGTTGCTGGGAAAGTGAGAAGTCGCGAAGGCTTGACGGCGCGACCGTTGGCTGGAAAAATCGTCATCCGCGAGTACGGCAAAATGCCGGACACATTTCCGGCTTCGGTGGTGAAAACCCTCTCGTCGGCGCCGGGGAATTTCGCCTGCAGTTCTCCTTCGAGGACGACCACCATCCGGTCGGCAGGATCGCCGGCGCGAACATAGGTGTCGCCGGCCGCCAGACGCTGTTCGGTGACGCGCTGCAGGAACCAGTCAAGCTGGTCGTCGGGGAGATCGTGAAAGACTGGAACAGTGCGAAGCTCATCTCGGGAAACGTTAGGCATCGGTTACACCTTCGCCATGTAGCGATGAATGAATTGCACCGCGATGGCGCCCTCGCCAACCGCCGACGCCACGCGCTTGATGGAACCGTGGCGCACGTCGCCGACGACGAAGACGCCGGGAACGCTGCTCTCCAGCAGAAAGGGCGGGCGGTCGAGGTTCCAGCCCGGCGGATGCTTTCCGTCTTTCATCAAGTCGGGGCCGGCCATCACGAATCCGCGATCGTCGCGCACCACGGTGTTGCCTAGCCAGTCGGTCCGCGGCAGCGCGCCGATGTAGATAAACATGGCGCTGGCGGGAACCTGCTCCACTCTGTCGGTGTCGGAACATTGCACCGAGATCTCCTCCAGGTGAGTGTCGCCCTGAACCGCGATCACCTCGGCATGGCTCCACAGCTGAATGTTGGGAGTTCTCTCAATCTGGTCGATGAGATAGCGCGACATGGTTGCCGCCAGCGAATCGCCGCGCACCAGCATCACTATCTTCTCCGCGTAGAGCGCGAAGTTCAGCGCGGCCTGGCCCGCTGAATTGGCGCCGCCGACGACATACACGGTCTCGCCCTTGTACGACATCGCCTCCTGGCTGCCCCCGCCGTAGTAGACCCCGGCGCCTTGCAGGCGATCGATCCCCGGCACTTCCAGCCGTCGCCATTGCACACCAGTGGCGATGAGCGCGGCGTGACAAGAGAGCTCGCTGCCATTGCCCAGCTTAAGAATGCGATAGGGCCCTTCGACGCGAAGCTCGACGACTTCCTGCGGCGCGATAATTTCCACGCCGAAGCGTTGCGCCTGCATCACCGCGCGACGGGCCAGATCGCCGCCGCTCAGTCCGGCAGGGAAGCCGAGATAGTTTTCGATACGCGAACTCAAACCCGCTTGTCCGCCGGGAGCTTCGCGATCGATCATCACCGTCTTCAGTCCCTCGGACGCGCCATAGACCGCGGCAGCCAGTCCGCCAGGACCGCCTCCGATAATGGCGAGGTCGTAGAACTGAGTTTCGGCGCGAGTTCGCAGGCCGACCTTCTCGGCCAGCTCGGCCGAGGTCGACTGAAACATGCGGGTGCCATCGGGAAACAAAGTCAGCGGAAGGCTGGCAACGTCGTCGCCGATGGACGCGATGAGCTGCTTCACCTCGGGATCTTCCGACGAAAGCTCCACGTCGATCCATTGGTAGGGAACATGATTGCGCGCCAGAAAATCGCGGACATCGTAGGCGCGCGACGACCATCGCGTACCCAGCACGCGGATGCCTTCGTAAGGCGGACGGTACGACGCCATCCAGTCTTCCAGCAGATCGTCGATGACCGGATACAGGTGCTGGCTGGGCGGGTCCCACGGCTTCAAGAAAAAATAATTAATGTTGACTTCATTGATGGCGTTGATGGCGGCGCTGGTGTCGGCGTAAGCGGTGAGCAGCGCGCGCTTGGCATCGGGATAGATTTGCTTGGCTTCGGTTAGAAAGCCGATGCCATCCATGTGCGGCATACGCTGATCGGCGAGCAGCAGCGCCACCGCGTCGTTTCGCACCCGCAGCTCGCGCAGGATTTTCAGTCCGGCATCACCCGAGTCGGCGCGCAGCACGCGGTAATTCTCGCCGTAATGAGAGCGCAGGTCCCGCTCGATCGCCTTTAGAACATTGGGATCGTCATCCACGGTCAATAGTGTCGGTTTGGCCATGCGCGATATACCTTCCTTCAATTACGAATACTTGCGGAGAGTTGTTAGATGGACAAACCGGCTCGCTCGACTCCTCATCCGAGAGCCACTTGCGATGAAGTTCGCAGCTGGCGAGCCGGGAACCGGTACCCGCGGGCTCCGCGATTAGTGCACCAGCAAACTGTTGGCAGCTTGCCGAACCGGATCGAGATTCGGCGACAGCGCCTGCGCCCGTTGCTCCGCCGCTTGGGATTCGCGGGTGCGGCCACTCTGTTGTAAGGCCCGCGCGAGCAGCACATACGCCAGGCTGGACGGCTCTGCGCTGACCGAGCGAGAGTAAGCCTGCAGAGCGAGTTCCAGATTTCCAGACCGTTGCGCCATCACGCCGACACCGATCCAAGCCCGGCCATGCTGGGGATTCAACGCGACCGCCTGCTGGAAGCTTTCACTGGCTTGCGCATAGTTTCCCAGCGCACCATAGGCGTAGCCCATGTTGCTAAACCAATCTGCTTTGCGGCGCGGATCGGGGGTAAGGCGGATCACCTTCTTGTACTGCTCAATGGCCTCGGGCAAGTTCCGCGACTCCTGCGCATTCATGGCCATATGACGAGTGGCTTGCGAATCGGAAGGATTGATGGCCAGGGCCGCGCGGTAGTGCTGCATGGCTTCGTCGAATTGCCCTTGCTCCGTTAGTGCCCCACCCAGGTTGTCTTCCGCCATGTAATTGCCGCTGGTGACCTGCAGCGTGTGCGACCACAGGGTGACGTTGTCGCTCCAGTATCCGATCTGGCGACGGGTCGCGACGGTAAGCGCCAACAGCACCAGCACGCTTGCAGCGGCCGGCCAGGCAGTAGAAAGGTGCCGCTGTTCAGCCCATTCCGCTACGCTCCAGCAAATCATGAGAAAGAGTCCGATGAACGACAAATATGCGTAGCGATCGGCCCGGGCCTGGTTGCCCACTTGCACCAGACCAATCATGGGCACCAAGGTTCCGAGAAACCAAAGCCATCCCACCAACAGGTAGCGGTGTCGTTGTCGATTTACTATCGCCACCGCCGTTACCCCACCCAGACAAACCAGCGCCGCCAACACTTTTCCGGCTGCCAGAGCGCCCTCGGGGTGCGGATAGAAAGGTGCGAGGGGCGATGGCCAGAAAGCATCGCGTACGTACATGGCATAGGAAACGACGGCGTTCTCCAGCCGAACGGCAAGCGGATACGACGTGAATGTTCCGCCCGCGCGCTGCGCGGCCACGGTGATTGCCGCACTGATGGCGGACAAAGCCAGCAGCGGAAATTTTTCCCTCAGCAGCCGGTAGAAATCCGCTGTCGGAATGACCGCGGCTCCGGTCTCCGGCACCGGCTGCTTCCCAGCTCCGGCAAACATGCGCTGCAACGGCCAGTAGTCCCACAGCAGAAGAACACAGGGAAAAGTGATGACCTGCGGTTTCGCCATCAGCGCCAGGGCGAACAGCAAGGCGACAACGCAGTAGCGTCCGGCCCGCGGCTGGCGCGCATACCATCGGTACGCGCCCAGTGCCAGCAGGAAGAACGTCATGCTCAGCACAGTTTTGCGTTCGGAAACCCAAACTACCGATTCGACGTTGATGGGATGCAGGGCAAACAGCGCGGCCACCATCAGACTGCGGCCGGCAAAGCCGGTCGCCTGCCACAGCACCCAGAACAACACCACAACGTTCAGGGCATGAAGCAAGACGCTGGTGATGTGATGCCCCTCCGGACTAGGGCCGAAAACCTGCCAATCCAGCGCGTGCGAGAACCAGGTCAGGGGATGCCAATTGGCCTGCTCATAAGCGGTGAACCCCCACTTCACCGTCTCCCAGCTCAACCCATACTTGATATGAACGTTGTCAACCACGTAAACGGGATCGTCGTAGTTGACGAAGGGATGATCGACGACCGGGTAGTACACCGCTATGGTCACGAGCGCGAGCAGCAAAACCCCAGCCAACATCCACTTGTCCGGCGCGGGGCCCGCGACCCCAACGCGGGGAGAGTGAGAGGTCCTCTTACGGATTGCCGTTTTAGTTCTCAACAGGCCGACACTATATACCGTCGAGGGATTCCCGCAGGATTTTTCTTTAGCTAGACACCGCATTTTCCACTCCCAACCCGAGTTCCGCAACTGCGCTTCTGCAGAGATCAACTCAACCTCTGCCTTTTTACCGGGGGTGTAATAATCCAGTACCGACCATCTGCCAGCCTTGACAAATTGCCTTCGACCCGAACATACTTGCGCCGCCCGGTTTAGGCGCTATCGCCTAGCCATGCCATGAAGAACAAGAAAGCCAAGAAAAAAGCTTCCGCCCAGAAGGGCAGCGCTCCGCCCGCGGCGAAGCGGGCCGCGTCCAAGTCTGCCAAGCGGGCCGCGACCAAGCCGGCCAAGCCAATCAAGCTGACCGCGCGCGCGTTGGCCAAAGCGCCCGCGCCTCCCGCCAATGAGGGCAGGCTTGCCTTCAACCACGCCATGATCTACGTCAAAGACGTGGCGCGCGGCATGGCCTTCTATCGCGACCTGATGGGATTCCAATTGATCGAAGATTTCCATTACGAGGGTACTTCGGTGTACGCGCGCCTGCGGGCGCCGGGTGGGGATGGAACCATCGCCCTGCATCAGGCAGGGCCCGGCGTTTCAATTGCCAGTGAAGGAGTGCGCCTTTACTTCGAAGTCCGCGAGCTCGACGACTTCTGTAGCAAGCTCCAGAAGAAGGGCTTCTACATCACCCAATTGCCGCGCATGATGCCCTGGGGCTGGCGGCACGCCTATCTCAACGATCCTGACGGGCACGAGATCAGCTTGTATTGGGCAGGCGAAAACCGCATGGCTAAGACCGTCATGCAAGCCGCAAAAGCAGCCGCCAAGGGTTCCGACTGCGGGCCGGCCTGAAAGACCGGCCCGGCTTGGACTGCACCCAAATCTAAAATCGCTGTAAATGGTCCGCGAGATTTTTTGGCGGGTTACAGTTCTTCGCGATGCGGCTAGAATCTCTCCATGGCGATACTCATGCCAATATCAGTATCAAAGATCGGCAGCGATGGCGGTGGTGCCCGCGCATGAAAATTCTCGACCGTTTCATCAAGGGCGACATGCACGGTATCCACTACTCGTTGAGCATCTGCATCGCCACCGCGATACTCTGGGTTTGCGTTCACCAGCTCGCCGAAGCCAATCCGATTTGGGCCATCAGTTCCATGGTCGCCACTAGCGATCCGCTGATGAAGCAGGCCATACTCACCTTCCGCTCCCGTATTATCAATACGATGGTGGGTTGTGCCATCGGCCTGGTGTTCATTGCCATCGGAGGCACCCGAGTCGTAATTCTTCCGCTGGCGCTGGCGGTGACCGTCCTGGTGTCCTCGTACATAGTCCGCATTCCAACCATGTGGCGGCAGGCGCCGATTAGCGCCGCCTTCGTCATCGCCGCCGGACTGGAGTATCACTCCCGGCGCCACGGCCTTCAGGCAGGGGTGCGCCGCATGAGCGAAGTATTGTTCGGCTGCGTTGTCGGACTGGCGGTTGCATGGTTCGTGTCCGTGGTGTGGCCGCTGCCGGATCCGCTGCCCGCCGCCAACCCGGCGAGCAAGTGATCGGGCCCGCCTTGCGCGAGCACCTGCCGGCGTCAGGACGCTCGAGTTGCTTCGCCTCTTGACGATTCCAACCCATGAGAAAAAAGAATGACTTCCGACGTTGGTTTATCGGGCTGTTGCTGGCTCTTTGTGCATCATCATCGTTGGCCGACGAGCGCACCCCCGTCTTCGTGCAATTCTTCGACTGGTTTCACACCAAGCAATGGCATGAAGAGCAGTTCGTAGACAAACCGGACTGGGCACAGATCGGCATTACTGGCCAGGACCGGTCGTCTGAGTTGTTCTACTACAAACAGTTCGCCTACATGAAGGCCCTTGGTGTAGACGCCGTCGCGTGGGAATACCACCTCCAGCGCGGCGCTGCGCCAACTTATCCGGGCGAGGCGGCCATTCGTGCGCTACGGCGCAGCGGATTGAAGATTGCGCCTTTCTATGACTGGGAAATTTCCGCCAAGGTGCGTAACCAGTCCACAGGCAAGCTGATGCCGACTCTTTCAAATCCCGACTCCATCCGCCCCGACGATGCGACCGTCGATCTGATCGATGGAGATCTCCAGCAATTTTTCGATCGCGTTCCGCATGACTTGTTAGCGCATGACAAAAAGGGGCGGCTGGTAGTGTTCGTTTTCGGTTATGGCTTCAACGACAGTAATCCCAATCCGAAGGCGTGGGATGGTTTCGCCGATCGCTTGGAGACCAAGGTAAGCCATTCCAGCGGTGCGCCAACTGTCTTCTACTGGACAGCCAGGAACTCGGTCTTTGAGGAGCATCTGTTTCTGCATCACAGAGAGTCATTTGTCCCTTTCCAGTTCGTGCTCGACACTCCTCAGAGCCAGTTCGGACACGACTCGGTGACCTGGAATTTTGGCTTTGATAACCTGGGCGTTCAGAAACGTGATGGGCTCGAACGCGTTATTCGGCTCGACCGGCGATACGTAGAAGAAATGGGGTGGCTGTCCAAAGCGGCCAGTCCCGCTCTTGTGTTTATCTACGGCTGGAACGAGCCCTTCGAGGGATCGATGCTATTGCCCACGGCGCAATGGGGCGACACCAAGGCGCGATTGGCAAGAGATTTTATCCGGCGCATGAAGTTCGGAAACGATGCACCATTGCCCAAAACCCTGCTTATCGTTGACGATCTGGATGCCTACTGGACGACCCGCAAGGGTGACTGGCACCTCACCATCCTAAGAGACATGCTTCTGTATGCGATGAGAAGGTTCGCCCCGCAAGCCGACGTCAGGACGCCCGCCGAGATCACCGCGTCGTTGCTCGACCAGTATCCCTACATCATCGACGCATCTTCCCAGAAGTCGCCACGGGTGTCCCAATGGCTGTTGCAGCGCATGAACACGCATCAGATCATGGTCTTCGACCCCCTGGCAGCCAGTACCGGCGACCCTCTGGCCGCTCACTTCGCAAAACTTGGCCCCTCTCCCGCCGTAAATCGAGAGGTCAAAATCACGGGCGCTCCGGGTTCTGTATTCGTGAGAGACGACGTCAATGTTGCGCGGGCATGCAGCACCTGCCGGACATGGCTCACCGCGGAAATTCCGCAGTCTAGTAGCTCGCCGATACCGATCGTGGTGCAGAAAGGACGCGACGTCTGGGTGAACGCCTACACCTCCGACGAGCGGGTGTTGTCGCCCGCGTTTGCGGCCTTCTACGGCCACCCCATGGGCATCAGTATCATGTATGGAGAAGGCATGGCAAGTCAGCGCCTGGAGATCGACGGGGCGACGAAAAAAGTCACCCGTAACCACTTGAATCGTCTCTCGGTCGACGGTAAATGGGAAATCCCGCAATCCATCGACTGGAATCGCCCGCCGCCCGCAGTAGACAAGAACGATTATAAATTCGTATTTGGACTGGATTGACTGGAGTGCTGCCTGAGAAGTTGCGTTACAGCAGCGGCGCAACCGGTGTAATGTCGGACGCCAGGCAAATTCTGATTAAGTCTGTACGGTGAAGGGGAACGGTCTTCAGGCCGTCCGCAAATATTTGATATGAAATAGGGACTTCAGCCTCTGTGTCGCCACCGCAACTACAATTTTCCAGTGGAACAAGAGCTGCGCAATAGCGGCCATAACAGCCGCAACGCGGCGGGATGATGTTAGCCGGGGCCGTGAGGTCCCGGTCAAGGGGGAGATTAGTCTGAGCCGCAGAGCGGCGATACGAGTCGCGGCACAGTCTCTTCAGCCCCGAAAGCATTGCAATGGGACTTGATCAGATCGTCCGTAAGTGAATTTTTGTAGGACGTAAGCGAAAAACATAGATGGTGCGCCCTGAGAGATTCGAACTCCCGGCCTTCTGGTTCGTAGCCAGACGCTCTATCCAGCTGAGCTAAGGGCGCTTTGAACAGCGGCACAGCGATTATAACAAACCATCGCGTTACTTCGTAACCCGCAGATGCGTAGGCGGGCGCACCGGCAAAGTGTCCCAGGCGGTAGTCGCCGAAATCTAGGGTCTGGAAATGGCTTCGGCCTTACGATACAAAGACTGGCCGGTCCGCTGCTTCGAACTTGAGAGTGAAGCTGAAGGTGCTGCCTTTGCCGGGGGCGCTGTCGACCCAGAGTTTGCCTCCCATCAATTCGACCAGTCGCGAAGAGATTGCCAATCCTAAGCCCGTGCCGCCGTACTTTCGCGTCGTGGTACCGTCGCTCTGGGTGAACGGCTCGAAGATCGCGGTCTGTTTCTCGCTGGGAATGCCGATGCCCGTATCGCGGACGGTAAACAGCACTTCGATCTCCCTCCCGGTGCTGGCACTATACACGGCGCGTACGGCAATTGTGCCCTGCTGGGTAAATTTGATTGCGTTCCCCACCAGGTTGACCAACACCTGACGGAGGCGTCCGGGGTCGCCGATTACGGTGTCGGGTATGGCGGGATCGATCTGGCACGATATTTCCAAGCCTACTTGCTGCGCCTGGAAGAATAGCGGGCGGACGGTCTGGCGCACGATTTCGGGAAGGTTGAAGGCCGCGGGCTCCAGCTGCAGTCCCCCGGAGTCGCTCTTGGAGAAATCCAGAAGGTCGCTGATGAGACGGAGCAGCGCATTGCCGGAAGACTGAACGGTAAGCAGATACTCAAGCTGTTCGGCGTCCAGTTGCGTGTCCAACGCCAGCTCGGTCATACCCAGGATGCCATTCAGGGGGGTGCGAAGTTCGTGGCTTATGTTGGCCAGGAACTCGGTCTTTGCCCGGGCCGCTGCTTCGGCAGCTTCCTTCGCCCGAAGCAATTCGCGCTCCGCCCGCTTGCGCAAGCTAATGTCGTTGGCAATGGTGGAGATGCCCAGGAGGGTCCCTGTCTTGTCCACGATGGGGGAAATTGCAAGCGACACGTCGAGCTGGCTGCCGTCCTTGCGCCGGCGGACCGTGTCAAAGCGTTCGATGTGTTCGCCGTGTGCAATTCTTGCCAGCATCTCCGGCATCTGGTGCGGACGCTCGGGGGGAATCAGCATCGAGATAGGCTTTCCCACGGCCTCTTCTGCCGAGTAACCAAACATTCTCACCGCCGCCGGGTTCCAGGAGGATATGGTTCCGTCGGCGGTTTTTCCGATGATGGCATCGTTGGAGGAATCGACAATCGAGGCCAGTTGGGAAGCTGCTTGCTCGGCCCGCTTGCGTTCGGTGATGTTGCTGATGATACCGTCGGCAAAGAGCGCGCCGTCCTGTTGATGGGTTTGCAGGGCGCGGTTTAGCACCCATATCCAGCGGCCATCTTTGTGTTGGACTCGGTACTCCTGCTCGAAGGTGCGGTTCTCGCGGAAAAGCGCCCGGTAACTCTCGCTAAAGCGCTGTACGTCGGCCGGATGGACATGCCGGCGCCACGACTCTGCGTCCCACTGAAAAATTTCCTCTTGCGAATAACCGAACAAATCTTGCACGTTAGGGCTCAGATAAGTGGTCCGGCCTTCGATGTCGCAGGTCCAGGTCACGTCGGGAAGATTGGTCAGCAGCCGCCGGTACAGCTCCTCACTTTTCTGCAGGGCCTGCTCCACCTGCTTACGTTTGCTGAGGTCGATGCCGACACTGAGAACGCAGGGCCGGTTCTCGATCAAGATTCGCACCCCGGTGAGATAGCAGGGAATCCGTTGGCCATCCCTCGTAAGCCACGCGGCTTCCATATCGGCCGAGCCCACTTTCCAAGCTGCTCCCATCCGCCGGGGAACGATGTCACGGTAATCCTCGGCTATGGTGTCCGACGCCATCATCTCCGACAGTTCGCTAGCTGTGTAGCCCAGGACGCTTTGAAAGCGGGAGTTCCACCGTACCAGTTTCTGGTCGATGGTAACGATGCAGGCCAGTCCCGGCAGATGCTCGACCAGCGTCTCGAAATTCGCCTTCTCCTCGTCGAGTAGATTGAGTTGGATTCGCTGGCTGTGGGAGCTTAGCAGGCTAAGAACAAAAACGAAAAACGCGCAGAACGTGACCGTGGCGACATGGGACTCCCGCATCGAAAGCTGCGGGTAGAGCAAGTGCTTCATCCCTTCGAAAAAGGTGGTGATCAGTAGCGCGATCAATGCGCTCCACAATGCCCTGACGAGATGGGACGACTTCGACATGGCAGCGGCGGCGCGGACCGGTCTAGCGGCGCGCGTCAGGATCCAAAACCTCGATCCGGACAGAAGTTATATGGCCATGCTAGAAGACGGGCGGCGGCTACTTATGTGACCGCGGTCACACCCGAAGGTGGCTAATTGGGACTGGAGCGAGAGTGCCGGTACTTAGTTAGTTACTGGCTGGCCGGCTTCGGCATGGGTCGGCAACTGGTTGGAGAGGGGAAGCAAAACCGTGAACCTGGTTCGCCGTCCGTACAATCGGCGGCTTCGTCTGGCGGCGTTGCGAGCCTTCCTCTGAACCAAGAAAGGGCGGCGGTTGGGCTCCGCCGCTGCGCGGCGCAATCGCGAACGATGGTTATTTCACGACTTGCAGGTTGTTGGTTACCTGGAATACATCGCGAACCTGATTGGCGGCGATATTGGCCAGGTCCTTGTCGCCTTCGTTGCTCACATAACCTGTCAGAGTGACGCGTTCGCGGTCCACCACGATATGGATACTAGGCGACGCTTGCCAGAAATAGCGGGAAAGTCCAGCCGTATGCATGAGCGAACCGTAGACTCGGGCGCGTGCTTGCTCGTCGAACGCCGACGGCGGCAGCACCTGGATGTTGTTGACGACGCGGTCGACACCTTCAATATGCTTTACCGCGTTTTCGGCATCCCGCTTAGTCTGCGAGTGAAGGTTGGTGACGGCGCCGCTTAGGGTCACCGTGCGGCCTTGCACGCTGTACTCGAGATCGTCAAACATCGAATAATAAGGCAGCATGAGCAACTGGCGGCGGACCGCTTGGGCAATGTTGACCTCGGCCGGATCGCCCGCGGCATAGCGAGTGTTGTAGTCAAGCACGACCGGGCCGTTGCTGCTGAGGGCCGGTTCGGAAGTCTGCGGCGGACTAGCCAAGCTAGCTTGCGGCGGCTGAGTTGTCTGCGCTCCCGCTCCCGCGCTTAATGCCAGCAGCAGGCTGCATAGCAGTAGTCTTTGCATGGTATTTGTACCTCCAATCCACTTACTCGTTGATGTTGATGTAGGTACAAACCCGGCGGCCGCGGGATCGATGGGAATGGTTACAAGACTTAACAAAACGTAACCGAAACCTGCGCTGTCTGGAAACTGCGCTCACCCATAAAGACACATCGATCATACGGACCCGATTGGCCAAAGGCTGCGTCAAGTCTATGCATCCAACTAATGAACGAACCGGCTTGGTTGGCCGGGTGGAATGTAGTAAAGACGGAGCGGGCCCACGCGTTCGGTGGGAGGAATCTGGTCATACCAGGGCCTGACCACCGTTGGACGATCATTGAGCTGGAAGCGAAAGGATTTGTCAAAGCTCGGGCTGATTACGTTCCAGCCTGGAGATGGGGTGGAATCACTAACAATCTTGACCTTCGGCAGGCCATACCAAGCCTCTAGATAGTCAGAACGCATTACGCCATCGAGAGAAGCCAGCGAAAATTGCTCGACGCCCAGTTCGTGCAAGCGCTTGGCGAGAAACTTCAGATCCTGTCCCCAGTCATAGTTGGAATCCACCAGGATATTTTCCGGGTTCTTGCCCGCGAATTCGTTGAAATATGCGAGGTAGTCAGGGTGATGTATAGCGACGGAAATGACCATCCATACCGCCAGAACGCCCGCCGTAAGAGCAGAATTAATTCCGCTGTGGGCCCATTGCAGCAGTTGGACTAACCCCAACGCAGCGATTATGGAAAGACCGATGTAGATAGGCTCGATATGGCGAATGCCGATATCGATTCGGCCGAACATGGCTGGTACAAGTATGCCAAGGCTGAAAGCGAGAGGGAAGAGAGATACCATGCGAGCGCGCTCTCGGAGACAAACGAAAGTTCCCAGTCCCAGCAGAATTAGAAAAGCAATTGGCGTCTTCAGTGCCAGTGCCACCGGGAAGTAATACCACCAGCCAGTCCTTCGGTATTCTCCGAGCAAGAACGCCCCGTGCCCACTCTGATCATGCGTCAGAGCGTCCTGGATGCCTCGAAAATATTCGGGAGCGGGCAGGCTGATATTGGTGCCGGGCACGATTCCGAAAGAGAACCAATAAGCAGCCCACATGAGCATGGCGGCGGTGAAAGCTGCGAGGGCAAGAGTGCCGGTGCGCTGCCGAACCACGTACCACAATTCTTGCCAACTGGGCCGGCGCACGGCGAGATAGCATGCCAAAGCCAGAGAGATAGTGATAGGAACGTAGCCTAGCGCGGTCGCCTTAGACAGAAAGGACAGAGCAGCACACAATCCAAGCAGCAACGCCCGACGCCACGTGGGCTTGTCAGCCCAATAAATGGTAGCGAAGAAGACAGCGCCCACCGTCGCCCCTAGCGACATGTCGGTAGTGGCGATTCCGGCGTCAGCCAGGTTGGTGGGCAAAAGGGTGAACAAACCCGTCGCCAAGACCGCTACCGATTTCCCGAAGGATTGCCATGACCACCAGTAGACGACCACGCACGCCATTAGAAAAAAAGGAAGATTTCCCAGCCGCATGAGGAATATGGTGCGATCAAAGTTACCGGCTTGAGCAATAATTGCCAGTCCTTCTTCGCGCATTACCGACAGTCCCGTTGGCCGCGCTCCAGCCAAGTAAGGTCCGAGGGCCTCCATAGCGCGTGCCAGGGGTGGATTCTGTATGTCTATGGTGTAAACGTGGTCTGCTACATACTCCATGCCGCAGGCCAAGTGGGCAGGTTCGTCCGCGGTGAGGCTTAGAGCGTCATAGGTAGAAATAATCCGGAGACACGCAATTCCCACCAGTGACAAGCAAAGCACCAGGCAGTATTTCTCAAGAAAAGGGGCTAGGCGAGCTTCCCAGAACGCAGGCTGTGACGAATGCCTCAATTGCGGCACTAGCTGCACCTCCGGCCGAATTTGCCCGTTGGCCTTTGAAACGAGGACGCACCGACTTGTGCCATAGTAGTTAGCTCAATAATATGACGACGGAACCTAACTCCGCGCTTCGCAATGGAGATGTGAAGAATGATATTTTCATTATGAATCGTTACTCAGTTCGCCAAGTCAATCTTTTCAAGATCCAGGGACTCGATAGAGTGATATATCGTGCCAACTCCTGAGTGGGAATCATAGCCAAGAAAACAGGCTGTAACCCTCGCTGGTAGCGGCGTTGCCGGGGTCCGGCAAAGCGCACGATCCAAGTCTCATTGGTATGGGTAATCGAGGTCTGTTCCAAAGTTTCCAGGCCCGCCTTGGCCCGGATGGCCGTCAAAGGAGCTTCTGTCGTATCGCGGCCAGGATACGCCGTTAGTTCGAGTTCTAGAAATTCAGGATTGTCCACAAAGAAAATAGCGCATAACCGGGTCGAGCCACTTGTCGAATCCCACCCTGCGCCGTTGTATTGGATACTCCCGTTGCTTGGAGAGCTTAACGAACCTCCTACGCGATACTCTTCAGGCAGGTATTTGTCCAGTCCGGAGGAGGGAGACGCTTGGTCAGCCAGCGTTTCCTTTATTAGAGGAGCAGGGGAGGGGTCCGCTCGCTTAGCCAAAGCAACCTCCGAGCCCAGCCATAAGATGAGCGCAATAAATAGCAAGCCGGCTATCTGGTTTGAATGCCACATCCGTTGGCGTAATTCTTCCACTGCCCGGTACCAAAGCCCGACTAGCGCCGCCACAAACGCAGGCCCGAAGTCTAGCATGTAGCGGGAGGCCAACAATGGAACCTTCATATAAAAAACGGTTAACGGTAAAACAACTAGTGCCGACCATAGGATGATAAGCATAGATAATGCCCGCGGGGAACCCATATTCAAGGAACAAGACCACTTCCAAACCATCCTGGCCCCAATTGCCCACGACAGGCCGATGAGAAATGCGTATGAAATGTCATAGGTGGTGAAAGAGAACTCTCGCCAGCGAATAATGGAATCTTGTCCCGGAAAAATGTTAGGAGCATACCAATACAAATCGCTGAAATTCTTCTCCTGAAACAAAGATCCGAATAGTTCACGGAGAGATTCCGTGAGAGGTACTTGCGAAAAAGGATAACCGAAACGAGTGAAATAGACCGACGGCAAAAGGCTTCCACCCTGAAGATTCAACCTATGGCCAAATTCCCAACCGCTTCCAAAACGCAGGTAGTTCGTGATGAAAAGCAACCCACCACCGGACAAGAAGAACAATAATCCGAAAAGGAGGTGACGGTTACCGATGGACTTAAGCAAATGTACTGGTTTCGTGCCGCATCGGGACGGTTGCCGTTCATGGCAGGCCATAACCAAGCCTGCCACTGCGACCGTCGCAAACCCGTAAAATACCAAGGTCGGCCGGATGAAGCCGCCAAGGCCGGCCAAAGAACAGAGGAGCCAAAAACGCCGCCATTGCGGCTTGCGGGCCAGTTCGATCGCTCCGCACAGCAATAGGATGCCCCAAAAATAGACGTATACCATCACCTCTTCATAAACCAGCATCCGGTAGCGCATGAGGTTTATCAAGGGTGGAAAGAAAAGGGACAAGATTACTAGGCCAAGGGCATTGAACCATTGGGACGGGTTCGTTCGCGGTGGCGCCGACGCCGTTAATTCTGTCTCGTGGTCTAACAGGGAGCCAAACCAGGTCCGCAAGACGACGTAGGCGACCAATGCGATGAATAATCCCAGGGCAATCCGGTCGGGGAAAGGTGACAAACCGAGCAGCTTGGCCACTGCTGCGAATGGCAATTGCCAAAGTGGGATGCCCAGGCCCCACACCTGGTGTACACCTCCCTCAGACCAGCAGAGATCGTGAGTCAAATCGAGCGGATTGTGACTTAGCGCAAAACTGCCCCGGAGGAGCGCTGCAGTCTGAAAGCGAAACCATGGGCTGCCAGATTGCCACGAGCCCCAGGAGATTACGCCGCACACAGCCAGCAACAAGAATGCGTACAGGATGGCCCCACAACCGAAGAGTAATTTTAGTCTGGCGCGGAAAGGCATGAGTGAAAGGTAGCGATCTGCGGTTGCAACCGGAACAATTATCTTACCTCGCAATAGTCCCACACTATATACCCACCGCGGGATTCCAGCTATTTTTCCCTTTGGTTGGGGTCGATGCGGGACCGGGGCACGGTTCCGTCTGCCCGGCGGCGGGTCTTGAAACCGCTGACCGCGGCTGGCATCCCCCGATTCGCGATGGCGGGACGCTGTTGTCGTAATCACACGCTCCTGCAGCATAGGTCACTGACAGATCGCCGTCCATTAGCGTTAAATTTTCGCGGGTATCTCGGGAGAAGATCCCCGGCCTTTCTCCCACCCCAACGCCATCGCTCCCGCGCGGCGAGAAACAGACCTTCAACCTTCCTCTCCCAAGCGTTCCAAGTGAGCACTGTTTTCCTCAGTAAAGGAGGTCACATCATGAGCTGCAAGCTCAGCATCCAAGCCCACATTTTCAGCGTTGTCGTTCTATTGATTTCGTCGGCGCTGATCGTCATGGCGCAGAACCCTGTGCCCTTCATCAGCCAGCCCCTGGTTCCCGATGCCGTTGCGCCCAGCGTGCCTGGTGTGACAATTACGCTTACCGTAAATGGGACGGGATTTGTGCCGGGATCGATCGTGAACTGGGATGGCAGCCCGCGAACCACCTTGTATGTAAACGGCTCGCGGCTGATGGCTTTCGTTCTGTCTTCGGACATCGCCAGTCCCAGCACGGCTTGGATCACCGTTGTGAATCCTGCACCGGGCGGCGGTGCATCGAACACGTTGTTCCTGCCTATCAACTATCCGACGGCTACGCTCTCGTTTCAGCGCACCGATTACTTCGTCGGCGGAGGTCCTCAGTTTGCAGCCACCGCCGATTTTAATCGCGATGGCAAGCTGGACTTGGTGTTCGCGAACTTCGGCTCGGGCTCGGTTTCGGTCCTGCTGGGAAACGGAGATGGTACATTTCGGAGTTCGACAGACTACCCCGCTGGTGATTCTCCTCAAGTGGCGATGGTTGGGGATTTCAACCAGGCCGGGATCCTCGACCTCGCCGTATCCAATTGGGGGCCTGGGCTGTCGATATTCATGGGGCGCGGAGATGGCACATTCCAACCGGGGGTTGGTTACCCGGAGGGCGGGGGGCAACACGGCATTGCGGCGGACTTCAACGGAGATGGGAAGCTGGACCTGGCCATTGCGGATTCAGGGGTTTCCATCTTGTTGGGCAACGGGGATGGCACATTCAGTCCCGGGGTTGAATATGCAGGTGGCGGCTTCTCAACCACCGTTGCTGCCGGCGACTTCAACGGGGACGGCAAACTCGACCTGGCCATCTCCAACTTCTGGGCAAGTTGTGTTTCCATCTTGATCGGTAACGGAGATGGCACGTTCCAGCCTCCCGTCGACTATGACGTGGGTAACTCAGCCTTCGGACTCACCGTGGCGGATCTGAACGGAGACGGAAAGCTTGACATCGCAGTTGCCGTCAGACCAGGTGTGGCAGTTCTACTCGGCAACGGAGATGGCACGTTCCGTCCACACGTAGACTATCCGGCTGCATGGGCGAGCAAAGTTGACGTCGCGGACTTCAACCAAGACGGCAAGCTCGACTTGGTTGCTGTGACCACCGGCAACACCGTTGACATTCTCCTGGGGAATGGCGACGGAAGCTTTCAGGCGCCCTTGTCATTCTCGACAGGCAACCGTCCATGGAGTCCTCTGGTAGGCGACTTCAACGGAGACGGACATCTTGATATTGCGACTGGCAACTTCGACGACGGTACAGTTTCTGTCCTGCTTGCGACACCGTCTTCGAAATTGCACGATAAGTGAAGTTTCGCGGGCATCCCGCAGTCAGCTAACTCTGCGGATATTGGGCACATCTGAGCACGCAGGATGTGCGTGACCTCCAGGCCCAGATAGTGCCAGGCATATTGGACTTACTGAGATCAGAGCAGCCTGCGTCGAAACATGCCAGCCACGCCAATGACACCCGACGCGAACAGCAGGATGCTGCTGGGCTCAGGAGTCGTGCCGGAGGTGCTGGTGGTCGTGCTGCTGGATCCCCAGCCAACGGTGAATGTTTCCGAAGGTATCGAGCCAACCGTGTTTGCCTGCGCTATGGACGGGCAGCCAGGCGAAGTGCATCCTGCGCCGCTGTTCACATCCCAGAAGGTCGGGTCGCCACTCGGGACGCTGGCGTTCTGCAGGGTTAGCCAGAAGTTCCCGTTGCCCAGTGTTGGACCGCTGAAGTTGCCGGATTCTTTGCAAACGTCGAACCCGAAATTATTGGCGAAGCAGTTCGACTGGGTCAGGCCGATGGTCCCGTCAAACAGGGTGTTGCCGAACGGCGCGTTGCCGACCTGAAATTCGACATTCGAGACGCTGTCGCCAGGAGACAGCCACGTGTAGAACGCGAAAGCATTCAGCTGGCCACCTCCGCCGCTGACCTGGAAGCTGTCGCTAACGGAAAAACCAAAGTTGATGGTATAAGCGTCGCTCTCTCCGTTGACGGGACCGTTGTTATACGAGCCTTGCGCCATTGCGGGAACAGCAGCCAATGTCAGAGACAGAGCGAGCAGTGACAGGGAAGCGATATGCAGTTTCATGGCAGAACCTTCCTTGAGCCTGAAGTTGGATCGAAATCGGAGCCGTCTATTCCTTATTCTATTGCGCTGGTTATTCTGTACGGCGGAGCTACCGAACCTAACTTCCCCGGTGCCTTAGTAGACTTGTCGGCCGCATTTCCGATGCCAGGCCAAGGCATTGAAAACAGTATTGGCACCCTACCACGACTGCAAGAGATTGCAACAAGGTGGTAAAGACTGTCCCCGCATCGCAACCGTAGCCGCTTTACGACATTCAAGTTGTGACCGAGGTCCCGCCAAAGAGTTGGGCGGCATCCCCAATAGATTCCTGACTTCCTCTCTTGTTTCATCTATCTTCTGACCGTATCTGGGGAAGCGGCGCAATCGCGCTCCTTCGTTTCTTCATCAAGTATAGAAAAACGCGCTATTATGCTGGAAACGGCGGAGTGGGGAGGTTTGCGATGTTCAAGATCATTACCGTGGAACGCGAATACGGCGCCGGAGGCAGCCTGGTGGCCGCGGAATTGGCGCGTCACAAGGGATGGCAGCTGCTGGACCAGCAATTGACCTGCGAGATTGCCAAGCTGGCGGCGGTGGATGAACATGCGGTGGCGCGGCGGGAAGAGAAGTGCGATCCCCTGCTGCACCGCCTGGCCAAAGTGTTCTGGCGAGGAAGCTATGAGCGGTCGCTGCCCATCTCCGACGACAAGATCTTCGACGCCGACGAGTTGGTGGCCCACGCGCAGCGCGTGATCGAGAAGAAAGCCCAGGAAGGCAACTGCGTGATCGTGGGACGTGGTGCGCCGTATATTCTGCGGGAGCGTCGCGACACGTTCCACGTGTTCGTGTACGGATCGCGCGACCAAAAAATTCGCCGGCTGATCAAGCTGAAGATGAGCGAGAAGGACGCCAGCGAAATGGTGGATACGATTGATCGGGAACGCGCAGCTTTTGTCCGCAAGTACTTCAATGCCGAGTGGCCTTGCCGGCGGCTCTATCACCTGATGCTGAATTCGGACAACGGAATCGAGCAGGTGACCAACACTATCCTCACGACTATGGAGTCGCTGGAGCGCCAGGGCAAGATGGAGCCTCCCGGGCAGAACGCGAAACTGGAGCCGGTGCGCCAGCCGGCAGGGTAAAGATGTTTCGACTCGTTGTTTTCGGACGCACAGATCGACCGACAAAGCACGGAACCCGCAAACTCCCTTCGACCAGCTCAGGGCAGGCGTTTCGCCCCGGTCGGAAGAAAAACACGCAAGCAATTACGAACCAAGGAATCGCTGCCGAGCGTGCCTTCACCCGCGATCCCATTTGGGGCCTTATCACAACACACATGTGACGGTTGTGCTTGCGCTCTTCTGTGGTGAGACTAGACTGAGCCTCAACAAGGGTACCTGACCGCAAGGAGGTAGCTTGTGGTGGAAGCTCTTCTCAAAGAAGCCCGCGAACGCATCGCGGGACCAAGTCAACAAGCAGACCGGAAAAACGCGGCGTCGACCACCGCAGCGACGCATTCGTCGCGAGGTTGATGCGGTAAAGAAGGAACCTGGCGGGCGGCAGGCCGGAGAAACCGTCCGGAGAAGGCCTGTATGCACCTCACCAAGGTTAAGGCGTTTCTCGATGCGCATGAAGCAAAGTACGTCGTCATTTCGCACTCCAAGGCTTACACTGCGCAGGGCATTGCCGCCATCTCGCATATCTCCGGCAGGGAACTGGCTAAGACAGTAATCGTCAAGCTGGACGGAGACTTGGCGATGGCGGTGCTGCCGGCGTCGTATCAGGTTGACCTAGAGTCGCTGCGGCGAGCAACTGGCGTGCGCCAGGCCGGGCTGGCGAGCGAACACGAGTTCAAGCAACATTTTGCCGACTGCGAGACTGGAGCCATGCCGCCGTTTGGCAACCTATACGGCATCCCGGTGTATGTGGACTTTACGCTGACCGTAGACCGCGAGATCGCCTTCAACGCCGGCTCGCATTATGAACTGATCAAGTTGGCGTACGAGGACTTCGCGCGGCTGGTGAAGCCGGAAGTACTGGAGTTCTCGTCCGCGCGAGTGGCGCATGTGACGTTGTAAAGCAAGCTTGACTGGACGGGGCGGCACAAATCCAAGCATCGCCCGCTGGTCTGTGGCGATGATGTGTCGCTCCGCCGGTCAGATTCTTGAATGAGGGCAATTCAGTGAGCTTGCAGACGGCGGCCCGTGGTCGACATTCGGATGAATCTCGATCTGCCGTCTGATCCGGTATCGGGCAGGATCGCCACCGTGGGCGAGGGCCGCGTCTGCACATTTCCGCTCCAACACGTCCACGGCATTGCCCATGGTGGCGGACAAGATCGTCCCGCTAGCGAAGCTCACCATCAGTTCGACCTCGCGGGTCCCCGCCGGTGCCGCGTATTTGCCAGCCTAATTGTTGGTGACCTGGTGCCAAATTATTCGGTTTGCCGGTTTTAGGGAAAAGGAAAAGCCCGCTTACGCAGGCTTTGAAATTACCGGCTGCTGGCGGGGGCCTCGCTCTGCTGGGCGGTCAGACGCGCGTTGTTGCGTTGCGCGATGGTCTTCTTCGCGTTGTCCGCCAGTTGCTTGGCCTGGGGTAGCAGGTCGAGCGCTTTCTCCACTTCCGGATCCTGCTCGGCATGGACCTTCATGCCTTCCTGCTGACCGAATTCGTTGATGAACAGTTCGGCTTTGATGTTGGAGTGAATCCAATCGCTGTTCTGGGCCAAGTCGGCTTCGGTGAAGGTGATCTTCTGCTCATCGAGGTACTTGCGGAACTCCTGCATCACGGCTTCGTCGACTTCGAACTGTTTGGTGACCTTGTGGTCGATAACGTAGTGCTTGGCAAAGTTAAAGAAGGCGTACTTCTCCAGCAGCGTGTCTTCGAATTTATTGGTCTTGGGGTTCGGGATCTTGACGTCAGGACTGATGCCGCCGCCGCCGTAAACAGTGCGCCCGCTGTCGGTCATTTTCACTTCGTGATTGCTGATGTTGACGTCGCCGTTCTCGCGGTCGTTGTAGTAATAGTCGTAAAGCGACACGCCGGTATATTCACGCTGAATCAAGCGGCCGCTGGGGGTGTAGTACTTGGCCGTGGTCAGCGCCAGTCCGGTGTTTTCGGAGAGCGGATAGACGGTCTGCACCAGGCCCTTGCCAAAGGTGGTTTCGCCGGCAATCAGGCCGCGATCGTGGTCCTGGATGGCGCCGGCGACGATCTCAGCCGCCGAAGCGGTACCGCGATTGACCAGTACCACAATGGGGTAGTCCTTGCCGCCATTGCCTTTGCTCGCCTTGTAAACCTTCTCGGCGGAAGCGCGGCCGTGATGCGAAACGATGACTTGTCCCTTCTTCAGGAACTGGTCAGCCACGCCAACGCCTTCGCTCAGGAGGCCGCCCGGGTTCTGGCGGAGATCGAGTATCAGGCCGTGAATGTCGCCGAACTCGTCGAGGGCGTCACGCACTTCCTTCTCGGTGGTCTCCTGGAAGCCGGAGACATGGATATAGCCAATGCCGGGGCGAATCAGGAAATGCACATCGACGCTGTAGCGAGGAATCTCGTCGCGGATGACGTTGAAGTCAAGCGGCTTGTCGGAACCTTCGCGCAGCATCGTGATCTTGACGCTGGTGCCTTTGGGGCCTTTAAGCAACTCAGCCACATCGCTGGTGCTCATGTTGTCGGTGGGCTTGCCATCGACGGCGATGATGATGTCGCCCGGACGGATACCGGCGCGGTAAGCGGGCGCGCCCGCAAAGGGCGCGATCACGATGACCTTGTTGTTACGCGGACCGACCTGCATGCCCACGCCGTAGTACTTGCCACGCTGCTCTTCGCGCAGGGCCGCGTAGGACTTGGGATCGAAGAAGTTAGAGTGCGGATCAAGCACTCGCAGCATGCCCGGGATGGCGCCGTTGTAGAGGGCCTTGTCGGGATCGACCGGCTCGGCGTAGTTTTCCTGGACCACTTTGTACACGTCGCTGAAGCTGCGCAAGCTGTCGCGGAGGTCGCCATCGCCATCTCCCGAGCTGGCGGTCGAGGTGAGCCGCTGGCCAAAGAGCATGCCGATGCAACCGCACACGAGGATGAGGGTGAGAACCAGAAGTGCAGAGCGACGCGTACTACGTGCCATGTAAGTGTCCTTCGGCTAGGCGGGGATGCATCTTTAAGACTGGCGCACCTTTACGATATCTGGTCGCAGTATACCATGGGGGCACGGCCATCCCCGGCCCGACAATCGCGCCGCTTACTTGGATGACACCCGGAAATGAAGGGTGCGAAATCTGTTTAGTCCCCGCCTGCGTAACAGACGGTAGAGGGTGGCGATGGTAAGCAACTAGCAATCGGCAACTGACGTTTAGCATTTGGCAGTCGGTCGCCCGGAGAATTATGGCACTGCGGACGAACCGCAGGTCCCTCGGCTCCGCTGCCCTGGGTTTGAGATGACAAAGGTGGAGGGGTCTTGCCGAGACTGAAGCGGATAGCTGACGGCTGATGGCTATGTGGTGAAAACAGGCCTTGCGCATTTATGATGAAGCTATGAACCTCGGCATGCCAGAGATGATCTTCATTTTCCTGCTGGCACTGGTGGTCGTCGGGCCTAAGAAGCTGCCAGAGCTGGGCCGCCAGCTGGGAAAATTTCTCGCCGAGTTCAAGCGCGCCAGCAACGAATTCAAGAACCAGCTCGAAACCGAGATGCTGAACATCGAACTGCAAGAGCGCGTCAAGCAGCAGGACGACGGCTGCAAGGTTCTGCCGCCGGAACAGCCCTGGGAGCGGCTGATGCGGCCGATCACGGAATCGGTGAGCCGGGGAAAACAGGAACTGGTCTCGATCATGGGATCCGATCCCGAGCCCACCAAGCCGTCCGCAGCGCCGCCGAGTGAGCCGTCGTCATCGCCTGCCAAGTCCATGGGTGGCGAATAATCCATGCCCAGTCCCGCAGTCGAAACCGCCCAGAAGCGTGTCTCGGAGGAAATGACCGGCATGAGCTTCCTCGAGCACCTGGAGGAGCTGCGGCGGCGAATTATCCATAGCTTTCTCTACGTGGTGGGTGGCTTCGGCGTCTGCTGGTGGTTTCACGAACGGATTTTCGCCATCATGCAAAAGCCGATCATGTCGGCACTGGCTAGTCATCATCTGGACCAGAAGCTGGTCTACCTGAACCCCACCGACCCGTTCAACATGTATCTGAAGATCTCGTTCTTGGCGGGGATCTTCGTGGCCTCGCCGTTTGTTCTGTATCAGGTGTGGGCGTTCATCGCGCCCGGACTGTACCGCAACGAGCGCCGCTACGTGTTGCCGTTCATGTTCAGCACCGTGGGACTGTTTCTGGCCGGCGGCTATTTCGGTTACAAGATGGTCTATCCGGCGGCACTGGATTTCCTCATCACCTTCAGCGGCCAGTTCACGCCAATGATTACCGTCGGCGAATATACCGACCTTTTCCTGACCATCATTGCCGGGCTGGGCATCGTCTTCGAGATGCCGATCCTGGTGTTCTTCCTGGCGCTGATGGGAATTTTGAGCGCCGGCTGGATGTGGCGCAACTTCCGCTACTCGATCCTGGTGATCTTCATCATCGCGGCAATTATTACGCCGACCACCGACATCATGAACATGTGTATTTTTGCCGCGCCCATGATCGTGCTGTACCTGATGAGCATCGGGATCGCGTGGTTCGTGCATCCGACGCAGAGGAAGAAGCGGGCGGGGCAGAGCAGCAGTTAGCAACTAGCAATTAGCCATCAGCCGTCAGCTATCAGCCAGCTTCGGCTAGCTGAGAACTGCGCGGCAGCTCTGGCAGCTCACATCCCCCTTTGTGTCATCCCGACCGACCCCGCTTTAGCGGGTGAGCGGAGGGACCTGCTGTCCTTCACCGGCAGGAACTTGGACTTGGAGATGCGCCGGCTTTCCCCACTCAGCCGGCAGATCTTCCCATGTGGGATTCTCTATTTCGATGAGCGTCACCTTTTTCTCCCGCCGCCATCGCTTCAACTGCTTCTCTCTGCTGATCGCCGCATCTACCCACTGGAATTGCTCGTAGTACACGAGTCGATGCACGTTGTAATCGCTGGTGAAGCCGCCGTAGGTGCCGTTACGGTGCTCGCGAATGCGGATTTCCAAGTTGTTGGTGATTCCGATGTACAGCGTGCGCGACTTGCTGGCGAGAATGTAGACGAAGTACCGGTGTTCCATCGGCCTATCATCCGTAATGGCTCGGCTGAACACAGTGACGCGGCTCACAGGACAGCAGGTCCCTCCGCGCAGGCTGAAGCCCTTGGTCGGGATGACACCATAAGGCGCAGGAGGCGTTAGCCAGAACCCAGTTGTCATTAGCCAGCAGCCATTTATCGGTTACTCGTAAAGCACACTCGCTGGCCGCTGCCAGCTAACGCGCCCGCATCACATCCCCTCAACTCCGCTTTTCATTACAATATCTCCATGGACTCATTCACGATTGCAGGCAGGCAGTTTCGCTCGCGGCTGATTGTGGGCACGGGCAAGTACAAGTCAGGAGCGGAGACGGCGCGCGCCATCGCAGCCAGCGGCGCCGAAATGGTCACAGTCGCGGTGCGCCGCGTCAACCTTGATCGCAGCCAGGAGTCGCTGCTCGACTTCATCGATCCCAAGCAATATTTTCTGCTGCCCAACACCGCCGGCTGCTACACCGCCGACGATGCCATCCGCACCGCGCGGCTGGGGCGCGAGGTTGGCCTGTCGGATTGGGTGAAGGTCGAGGTGATCGGCGATCAGGCGACGTTGTTTCCCGATGTGCTGGCGACCATCGAGGCCACCCGCGTGCTGGTGAAAGAAGGTTTCACCGTGCTGCCCTACACGTCTGACGATGTGGTAGTGGCCAAGCGGCTGATCGACGCTGGTGCCTCGGCCGTCATGCCGTTGGGAGCGCCGATCGGCAGCGGCATGGGCATCCAGAACCAGCCGAACATCCGCATTCTGCGCGAAATGATTACCGACGTGCCGCTGATTGTCGATGCGGGCGTGGGCACGGCCTCGGACGCGGCGATTGCAATGGAGTTGGGCGTCGACGGCGTCCTCATGAATACCGGCATCGCCGGCGCTCAAGATCCGGTGCTGATGGCCGAAGCGATGAGAAACGCGGTGCTCGCGGGCCGGCAGGCGTATCTCGCCGGGCGTATGCCGAAGAAACTTTATGCCACCGCAAGCTCACCGCGGGAAGGCGTAGTGCGATAAAGCAGGGGCCCGTGACTATTGATGAGCACATAATATAGTGACATTTCCCGTATTCCATGCTACGCAACCATATAATGCGTGAAGCATTAGCTAGCCTCAAGGGCCGATAGTCTATTCGGCTAGGGCGCTACATCGAAGTGATATAGACGAATCGTTTTACCCACCATGCGCTCGGGCTTGTAGGCTTCCAGCCAGCCAAAATCCTTAGGCAATGTCTTGATCTTGAATTCGCTGATAGCAATCCAGCCGGACGGCTTCTGGTTAGGCAGAAGCGGTTGCCAGTAGGGCAAGCCTCGCCGGCTAAGGTCTGCTGAGCCTTGATAGGCTATCCATATGGAGTCGATACGCTGCTGCTGAACGACCGAGGCAAGGCGGTTCAGGTCTTGTCCCCAATCAAAATCGCTGTCGATCAGTATCCGGCTGCCATAAGGAGCGGCAAGTTCGTTGAAGTAGGGAATGAAATCCGGGGTCGCACGAACACAGGTTGCGACCGTCCAGATGACCAGAATAATAACTATAGATCTGCATGCCAGCATCTGCTTGCCACTGCTACTAACTTGCCACAGCCAAAACAGAGCGCACCCACCGAGGATTGCCAAGAAGGGATAAATGACCAGGATGTACCGCAGACCCAGATTCGCATTACTCAACATCGCCACGCATAGCGGTCCGGCGGTCCCAATCAGCGGCAGGACCGCGTTCCGAAGTCGGAGTCGAAACAGCGCCCTAGCTGCTCCGACGGCGGCCAGGAGTAGCAGCGGAATCGGCGTCTTTACGGCAATGGCAACCGGGAAGAAATACCATCGGCCCCCAATATATGTTTGTCCAAACAGGTAGCCCATTTCTCTGCCCTCGGCAAGCCCGAAGACCTTAGCCAGACCTTTAAAGAATTCTGGCGCGGGAACTCCGCCGACAAAGAATAATCTGGCGACCGGACCAGGCAGCCTGCGAAGATGTGCCATCTCAAGTGGAGTGATCTTTCCCAGGTGCAGAATGGGGCCAACCGAAAATCGATAGCCTGCCCAGATAGTGAGAGCGACTACAATTCCCCCGATACAGATGTTCTTCCACGATGGTGGATGCCGCTTCTCGATCAGGGTATAAACGAACAGTGCCGCACAGGAAACTACGAGATAGGGCAAGGCCGACAATTTGCACAAGATGGCGAGCGCCATGGTGAAACCAGCCAATACCGCAGGCCATGGTTTCGGTCCCTGCAGAAATTTCCAGAAGCAGACTAAAGCGCAGAAAAACATTGCCGTAAGCGCCAGATCGGTAGTGGCAAGGGACGCGTTGGCCAGTATGGGAGGACAGAATGCAAAGAGGAAGACGCCCAGAGCAGCGGGCCAACGCCCATACTGCCCGGACATAAAACTCCACAAGACCAAACAGCTCAGCCAGAAAAAAGGTAATATGCCCAGGCGGGCGTAGGTTAAAGTTCGTTGGTAATGACCCTGGTACTCAAGGATGGCGTTGCCTTCGTCCCAGACGTTGGCATTATCTTGACTTCGCGTCCCGGCAAGATAAGGGCCGAGCGCCATGGCGACCCGCGCCAGCGGTGGAGTCAGCGTCTCGTAGGCATACGAACCGCGGTCGAGCCATTCCAAGCCAGCCGCGATATGTTGGCCCTCGTCGTAAGTCTGGTTGAACACCGGATACGTGGCCGCTATCAACAGGGTCGCAAAAAGCACTGAAAGCAGGGAAACGATGGCGGGTAAATACGAAGTCCAGCGTTGCGGAATTACGATTTCGCCTTCCCTATGCTGCTGAAGTGTATCCAAGCTGGTCCCACCCCTGAGTGACAACTGCTTTAGAACTCGGTCTTCATTATCG
>PMWW01000034.1 GCA_003165795.1 Acidobacteriaceae bacterium | reverse complement strand
ACCTTCGCCCGCCTCGTCGGTGCCAACGGCGCCGGCTTCATCACCGACCAGGAACTATTCGCCGACGCGGAATTCCTCGCCGACCCCATGATGACCGAATGGGCGACACCCAACCGCCTGCACCATGGAGCTGCCACAGCTATTCATGTGCCGACAGGGGATCTCGTCGTAGTACAGGTTCAGCGGCGGACCGGCAGGCCTCCGTTAGACTGGGAAAGCATCCGGCGTCTGGATGCTTTCCGCCCGCATCTGGCTCGTGCTGGATTATTGGCGACACGTTGGCGGCTGGAGCAATTGCGGGCCGCCGCAGAAGCGCTTGCGCTGATCGGGCTTCCAGCCGCCGTTCTCGATGCAAATGGGAAGGTGCTGGCGGCCAATGCGCTGATAGAGGAAATGAGTTCGCATGTCGTTTGGTTGCCCGAAGACCGGCTTGCCTTGACCGATGCGACCGCTACCGCCCTGTTACGCCAAGCGGTCGCTCGCATACGCGAGCCGGCCGCGACATCGGTCCGATCCTTTCCGGCAATGGGGGCGACGATGAGCGAACCAGTGGTGGTACATTTGGTGCCCACTACGGGACGCGCCTCCGACCTATTCGGAGGCGGGTTCGGCTTGCTCGTGATTACTGCCGTTGTCGCTCCTGACGCTCCTGACGCCGCACTCATTCGAGGGCTGTTCGACCTTACTCCTGCCGAGGCTCGGGTAGCGAGCGGCATCACCGAGGGGCTCAGCGTTAATCAGATCGCCAGCCGAAATAACGTGGCCTCGGAAACAGTGCGCGCGCAAATTAAAGCGGTATTCGCCAAACTCGGCGTCAACCGCCAATCCCAGGTCGCCGCCCTGCNNTGCTTTGTCGCGTAGGGGCGAACCGCAGACTTTGGCGCGAAATCCATTATTTTTGATCTACATTTCGTTGCTCCTTTCAGATTTTCCCCAAATTGCGCCAACGAGCTAACCCGAATTATATAGAGCCGGGTGGCGGGCATGGCTAACAGACTGACTTAGCGCGATAATACGCTGCCAAAGCCGATCAGCGTCGTCTCAGGAAGACCACGGTTGCCATGACCGACCTTATGCTGTCGCTGCCGGGTCTGTCACCTGTTTCCAGTAGACCCTCACCGCCGCTTTCCCGATGCAACCTATTGAACCGATATCCGTCGGATGGCGGCCTTAGAAAGGCGAGACAAAACTAGCTGAGGGCCGCCGCTTCGAGAATTGAGACAGCGTCGGCAAGTGCTTCCTCGACTCCGCCACCTTGGTCGAGAGCCTCAACCAGCCGCGCCAGGCAATCCAGTGCAGATCGCTCCAACACGATCCGTGGAGCGGCGGGGTTGGCGTCGATCGAAACCCGTCTACCTGAAGTCGCGAGCGTGATCCGTTGGACATCAGGCGCATTTTTCTGGCCTATCTTGTCTTCGTCACCGGCCAAGGTCGGGGTAATTTTTGGGCGTCTTCGATCCCAAACCGAGGGTCGTTTTTTCGGCGTCAACGGTTTCGGCTCCTTTGCCATACTCAGACTGTCACGCGCTCGCTTTGCGGGCGGGATGCGTTCGTTGGAAGCCCGCACCTAACTGCTCGCCGATTTCGATCTTTTTTCCGTTGCAAGCAGGATGCCGGGCCGGTCGGCACGTGCGGATAACAATTGCCTCTCGCCCTCGATAGCTGATTCTCTGAGCCTACCCAAAATGGGGGATGCGTCATTTGCAGAAGTCATGAGAAGCTTTTGGGCACGGTCGGGGAAACACAAAGTGCCCCGCATCATGGTGACTGTGTATCTGGTCTGCTTCGCAGTGCGCTCAAAGTCTGGAGCTGGACGCCATTTCTAGCCTTCAGGCGCCGGCACCCTCTTGATAGATCAATTGCAGACGGGCCAAGCTATAGGTTCTTTGAACAAGCGTGGCTTCTGTTGATTGTAAATAGNNCTCCGATGTTGAGCTGAAAACCAAAGTCACTGGAAAAGGAGGATTACCAATGCGAGTTTCGTTGATCTCATCCGCATTTAACAGCATGACACAGCGTTTTTACGTCGAGCTTGTAGATGGTGGCTACGACGTAGCTGTTGAACTCCACTCCGGAAATGACTCCCGCCTATGTGAAGCGATCTCCATTTTCAAGCCCGACCTAATTATTGCGCCTTTTTTGACGAAGGCTATTCCAGAAGACATTTGGACCAAGCATGTTTGCATCATCGTGCATCCAGGAATCGAAGGAGATCGAGGTCCATCTTCATTAGATTGGGCCATCCAAGAGCGCTGGGGATTTTGGGGCGTCACGCTACTGCAAGCGGCAAGAGAAATGGATGCCGGTCCAATTTGGGCGACGCGGACTTTCCCGATGCGCCTTGCCCCAAAGAGCAGCATCTATCGCAATGAAGTGATCGAAGCGGCGGTCGAGTGCCTGTGGGAGGTAATGGAAAAATTCCACACTCCCGGCTTTCGCCCACGTCCTCTTGATTACAGCAATCCAGAAGTTGTCGGTCGAGAGTGCCCGTCAATGAAGCAAGCCGACCGCGGGATTGATTGGGAGACGCACTCCACAACGGAAGTCCTTGCCCGCATCTGTGCTGGTGACGGAGTTCCCGGAGTTCTCGATCAGATCGGTGGTATGCCAGTCTTTCTCCATAACGCCTGCGTGGAGTCGCAACTAACTGGGCAGCCGGGCGAAATTTTAGCCTTCGCGAGCACAAGCGCAATCTGCCGTGCAACTATCGATGGGGCAATTTGGATTGGTCACCTGAAANNTGGTCGAACGGCATCCATCTCAACCAGATTGAAGCCAGTGAAGACCCCTCGTCTGAATCGTGGCGAAACATCAACGCCATGGATGATCTGGTCCAAGAGATCATCACTACGACAGATCGGCTCGTAGTGGCGGCGCTCGGCTCGGGAGCGGGTGCTGGCGGAGCAATTCTGCCC
>PMWW01000018.1 GCA_003165795.1 Acidobacteriaceae bacterium | reverse complement strand
CTAACGAAAGCGTCGTTTCTCATTCGTGTTGAACCGTAATTTGAGTTGACATGATGTCCGAAAATGAAGAGCAGTCTAAGCCTGTAACGCGGTTCACTGTAACTATGAACGGCGCCTCGGATTGGTCCGTCGCCAAATACGGAGTCGTTGAGTTCTTGCGGGTTCACCCGTTCTGGCGCTCTGCTGTAGCCATCCTCGGCGTGGGCTGCGTGTTGGCAATTGTCGTTAGCTGGTCCGGATTATTGAAGTTGCCTAGGAGCGTGTCCGAGTATTCAACTGTGAACCGCTGATTTGTATTGAAACTTACAGGAAGGATATGCCAGTTTGGCGACATGGCCAAAGCTTACCGGGCTTATCTGCCTGAGCAAGATCTGCTATTACCGCCGAGCCTGCGCGATTGGTTGCCGGAGAATCACTTAGCGTATTTTGTCTCGGATGTGGTCGATCAGCTGGATTTGAGCGCGATCGAATCGGTGTATGAGAAAGAAGAGCGAGGACAGCCTCCGTACCATCCGCGGATGATGACTAAGATTTTGCTCTACGGCTACAGCGTAGGGGTATTTTCCTCGCGCCAGATGCAGAAGAAGTTGGTGGAAGATGTCGGCTTCCGGATGCTGGCGGCGGGGAATGAACCGGATTTCCGAACGATCTCGGATTTTCGGAAGCTGCATCTGTCAGCGCTGCAAGGGCTGTTTGATCAAATGCTGCAGATCGCGTTGCAGGCGGGGACGATGAAGCTGGGGCGAGTGGTGTTGGATGGCAGCAAGGTGAAGGCTAATGCGAGCAAGCACAAGGCGATGAGTTACGGGCGGATGCAGGAGGACGAGAAGCGGTTACGGGCGGAGGTAAAAAGGCTGTTGGAGCAGGCGGAGAAAGTAGACGTCGAAGAAGATGCCCGTTATGGGTGGGACCAGAGCGGGGATGAACTGTCGGCGGAGCTGGCGCGGCGAGAAACACGCTTGGAGAAGATTCGCGAAGCCAAGCAAGCGCTGGAAGAGCGGGCACGCGAGCAGGCCAAGAGCAAGGGCGAGGCAGAGGCGGAGACAAAGCCCGAGGCCAAGATGCAATACAACTTTACCGATCCGGAATCGCGCATCATGAAAGGGGCAGACGGCTTTGTCCAGGCCTACAACGCGCAGGTCGCGGTGGAGCCCGACTTCCAGTTGATCGTAGGCCAACTGGTGACCCAAGCGGCCAATGACAAACAACAGATGAAGCCCGTGGTAGAGGTGATCCAAGAGCAATCCGGGCAGAAACCTGCGGAAGTGGTCAGTGACCGTGGCTATTGCTCGGAGGCGAATCTGGGTTATCTGGAGAAGAAAAAGATCGAAGGGTTCGTGGCCGTGGATCGCGAATCGTATCGGGATCGCGAGAAGCCTTGCCCGCGTGGGCCTCTGCCGAAGGGAGCTACGCGGGTCGACTGCATGCGGCGAAAACTGCAGACCAAAAAGGGCGCGGCCATTTACTCGACACGCAAGACCGTGGTCGAACCGGTGTTTGGACAAATCAAAGAGGCGCGCGGCTTCCGACACTTTCTCTTGCGTGGACTAAAGAAGGTACAAGGGGAGTGGGCAATCGTCTGTCTCACGCACAACATTCTGAAGTTGCATCGGCTCTGCTATGGATAGAAGAAGAGGACAAGCAAGCTCGAAAACTCTACACATAGAGGTTGTGGATATTCGCGGAACGCTTTTCCATGGCCCGCGCCCGAGAATGCGAGAAATGAGAAGGGTGCTTTGCTGTTTTCACAGCTCAACCTTGGACCGCTGCAGTGCTCTGGCGCACATAACTGGCACGGATCTCGGCGGCATCCCCGATCCACACTTCATGGCCTAGCTGCCTCACCAGATCGACAAACCACTGACTGTTGCCCGTCGATTCCAACCCGATCAACGACGGCACCGGCAGCTGCCGATNNCGAAGCGAGCCTTCTCTCTTATCCAATCAATCCTACAGCTCGGGAGGGCGACATCCAAGCTACTTGTGTTGCGTGGGGCCTTGGTTTCTTGTCGTCCAAGGTAGCGGGCCCCAACAAACTTCACGCTCACCGTATTGGAACCTAGCAATCGAGGGCTCGCCGACTCGGACATCGGTGTCCCGAGAGGTGTCCCGTAACTGACGAATGGGGTACTGCGGCGTGCTGTTTGGTCTGCGAGCACAACTGTAAGTGATTGGAATTGCGTGGCGTCATCTTGGAGGAGAGAATTGCTAAACCGTTATACGGTCAAAAGCTGTATCGGGGGTTCGTATCCCCCCTCTCCGCTGTTTGGAAATTCCGCCGAGACTTATGGGCTTCGGCATGGCAAAGAACAAGCGCGAATTGATTTGTACGCCAACGCTGACATGGCTCATCTGCCGTTGTAGTGGATGGTTAGGCGCGTAGGTTTGAAGTTACCGACGTCGAAGCGTCGCAAGACTCATTTCGTGCTCACGACTGGTGAGGATTACCCGATTCCTGAGTACGATCCTGTCTAGGGGCCGCGAATCGCTCGAAGCGGGCCCCGATCGATTTTGTACGGGAGGTTGATCTGAGAGCAATGTCGTGTTGGCTCCTTGTCTTATGTCTGGACCGTTATCTGTTGGGTCAGACCGCAGACACAGCGAATAAGACAACTTGTGCACGACCGCAACCGGCGGTCGCTAGTGGGCCGGAAACGCCGGCGCAGCCGAACCCACCCTCAGCCTGTCCACAGCGGAAGGTCGCGCCGGAGAAGCAGACCATCGTCGTAACCGGGACGTTCGCCCCCATTCCAGCGCAGGACATCGACCGCTCGGTCTCCGTGGTCGATACGCGAGAGGAGCCTATCCTCTACAACCACTGGATCGACTATTTGGAGCAGGTGCCTTCAGTCGATTTGCAGGAGCGCGCCCCCGACGGGGTTCAGGCTGACTTGACCATTCGCGGCTCCAACTTCGAGCAGACGCTGGTGCTGGTGAACGGCCTGCGGATGAATGACGTGCAGACCGCCCATCACAACCTGGGTCTGCCTCTACCTGACGATGCCCTACAGCGCATCGAGGTCCTGCGGGGAGCCGGCTCCACATTCTATGGGTCTGACGCTGTGGGAGGCACAGTCAACTTCATCACCGGGCAGCCCCAGTACTCGGAGCTGCATCTCGGCGCGGGCATCGGCAACTTCGGCACCAACCAGGAATCGGGCACGGTGGCGCTGCTCACCCGCCCCTTCGACGAACAGCTCAGCCTGGCGCGAGAGTTCTCTGATGGCTTCATGCCCGATCGCGACTATCGCAACCTGGTGCTGTTTTCCAATAGCGACATGCGGACTCGCTTGGGCAACACCTTAATCATGCTTGGCTATGGCGACACACCGTTTGGCGCCAACCAGTTTTATGGCGACTTCAACTCCTGGGAGCGAACCAAAGTCTGGTTCGCCGGCCTGGAGCAAGAGCTGGGCAAGAAGACGCAATTTGACTTTGGCTATCGCCGGCACAGCGATAACTTCATCCTGTTGCGCGACGATCCTGCGTTCTACGCCAACAATCACATCGACCAGAGCTGGCAGGCCGCGCTTCGCCGCACCGAGCCGCTGGGACGAAATGCGACATTCTTCTATGGCGGCGAGGGCTACCAGGAATCCATCGTCAGCAACAATCTCGGCAATCATGCCCGCAGTCACGGCGCGGTCTACGTGGACTACGACAACCGTGCGCTGGGCCGCTTCTCCTTCTCGCTTGGAGCCCGCGAGGAGATCTTCGATACCGGCCGCACCGAGTTCAGTCCCACGGTCGCGGCCGGCATGTGGCTCAAGCATGGATGGAAGCTGATCGGCAGCGCCAGCCGTGCCTTCCGCCTGCCGACCTATACCGACCTCTATTATTCCGACCCGGCAACTGTGGGCAACCCGAACCTGTTGCCGGAGACTGCGTGGAGCTATGAGGGCGGCTTCTTGTGGGATCGGGGCGGCCGTTGGCATGCGCAGATCGTCATCTCCGATCGCCACGAGCACGACGATATCGATTACGTTCGCGCGTCTCCGGCGGACTTGTGGCACGCGGAGAATATCGCCCAGGTGAACTTCACGGGCGTGGAGACCTTCGTCCAAGCCCGCCTGCCGCACCAGCAACAAGTCGAGTTGGCGTATACGGGTATTTACGGTGCACAGAACGGACTGGACGGGCTGGAATCGGAATATGTGTTCAATTACCCGGTAAATGACGCATTCGTTAGCTGGCAGGGAACGTTGCCGGGCAAGTTTGTCGCGCGCAGCCGCCTGGGCGCGGTGCAGCGCTACCAGCGCGATGCTTATGCACTGTGGGGTGCATCCGTTGGGCGCGAATTCCACTATATGGCCGCGCATCTGTCCTGCTCGAACCTGACCAACACGGGATATCAGGAGATTCCCGGCGTCGCCATGCCGGGGCGCAGCGTGATCTTCGGCGTGGACTTATACTTACGCAGCCGAGCTCGCTAATTCGCGCTCGAACATTGGCATGTGGGCCCGCTCTGGGCGGCTGAGGTCAGCATCCAGAACGGCAACACCTAAGTCGCCTTTGTACAGGCTCTCGGGGCGCAAGTCGGGCGGTGGGAGTTGAGCCTTGGGACGGGAATTGACGGTCGCGGCGGCTGCCAGGCGCGCTACATCGCGGGCGCGCCGCTGCCAGATCGCGTCGGGTATGACGGTAAAGATTGAGCAGAGCATAGGACTGTCCCGCCATGCCACAACACAAGTTGCCGATCACAGTCGGCTTCTCCCAAACGTGCCAGGCGGCGCCTTCGGCAAGTTCGAGATAACGATTCTCCCCCAGAGCCTGGTGTGCGGCAGTCCACAGAAACACTTGCCCGGCGCTGCCATTGCACCATCCGGGCATCGATCCGCTGCTGCGGTTGTCACCTCCGGTGGAGAGGTCCCACGGCCATTGCAGGCCGCGACTCACGGGGGCGGCGCATTCGCCAAGCTGATCGCAAGATACACACTGTGCGAGCTTTTGAGAATTTCGCCGCGAAACGCGGTTAAACCAGGAACGCATACGAGGTAAAGCCTTAATTATGAGTCATATAGTTATGGGTGGGAAATGTTGTGACGAGGTCCTGGTTGGATGGGCTGATTATCGAATATATCGCTCCGAAGGGAGCGCGGCCAGTTTGTGAAGCGAGCAGTAATGTGAATCCCGGGTTGGGGGAGCGGCACAGGGCGTGCCGCTCTGGTTGGTCGTTTGGCATCCGCCATTTGCCGCTCTGTGCCGCTTAACCGGCATGGGTTACCCTCCTTGTTTTGTCGTTCTCCGACCTTCCGTAGCACCCGCGATAGGCCTCAACGTATAATGGAAGCCACACCTCGCGCCCTCACACAAGGTGCTATGCGGAAGTCAATCTTATTCGCTTTTGTGCTCTCCTTCTGCCTGCTCTGGTGGCCGGCGGTCAGCCCAGCCTCCGACAAGTCCTCCGACCCGGAATCGATGTTGGTCAGCCTCGAGGGTTGTCTGAAGATGTCTGTCACCGAGTACGTCATCATCGATGATACCGGTACTAAACTCAGCCTGATCGGCAGCACCGCCAAGCTCAGCCACTACGTCGGACGCCGGGTCCATATCATTGGCGAACCCACAATTAAAACTATCGACACCACCCAGACGAGCATCGCCTCCAGCGTGGTCGAGGTGCCTGCGATCAGAGTGCAGAGCGGCAAACAGATCGGCGGCAGGTGCGGCCGGTAGACCAGCACCATCAGCGATCGCGGCCTTTGTCTACAGTGTCCTCCTCCGATGTGACGGATATCCAAGCACTTCGTCTTGTCCGCGCTGGGCGGAAGCGCAGCTGCTATCGGATGAGTTTGTCACACGGTCATCGTGTATCTAGCACATCTTTCAGACGAAAAATTGAATCAGGACGATTAGTACCCGCTAGTCGGCCTGACCAACAGCCGATCAGCGAGTCCGTCTCCCGGAAAATTGTCCGGAAGTCCT
>PMWW01000150.1 GCA_003165795.1 Acidobacteriaceae bacterium | reverse complement strand
CTCAGCGCCTTCACGAATAAAGCTAGCTAGCGCTCCCCACACGCCTACTAGGGTGTGAGCGTGGAGTAATGGGTACTTCGAATCAACTTCCTTTTGAGCGAAAAGTGCCGTTTCCTTGGCCTCTTGCCACGTAGCGCGTTCCTCCTCCATCTTTTGTGGCGTTCGTTTTCGTCCCAGGGTTGGTTTACCGGAATATCCAAGAGCTTCCATCAGGTTCGGCAGGGCAGCTAATTCATCGATGCCCTGCGAGCTAATCCTTAGCAGCCGTAGAGCATCAATCCAATAATCGCGACAGTCCCTAATCGGCCCAAGAGCATATGTAGGAATAGTTGTAGTCATTGTAATTGGCGGGTGGCCCAGCCTAGCACGGTGTGGGTGTCCCATCCAAGCCGGGTTTGCTTGGGTGGGGCCGTTCCAACACCTTCACTCGCAATGGCATTCCCATCCGCTCTCCCTTACGTCCCGTCCACTCGGATTCGATCTCCACCACACCCTCCACTCCGCTGGCATAGTGGCGAAAGCTGCTCCACTCCCAGTCCTCGGGTCTCTCCACCGGCCCTCGCTTCACCGGGTTGCGATGGATGTAGCGCAACTTCTCAATTCGCTTGTTCGCCGTCCGTACATTAAAGAGTAATAGTGGGCCTGCCAGAAATGCTTTCTCTCGCCAATCAACTTGCGAGCCACCGATTGCTTCAACGCCTGCACCGCCGTCGCCAGAGTATTGCGCTGTGGCTCGCTCACCAGCAGATGCACATGCTCCGGCATGACGACATAGCCGGTTACAAAGAAGTCGTACTGCCGGCGCGTTTGTCCCAACCCGCCCTCGAACAGGCGCTTGGCATGGGCCGACTCCAGCAAGCGCTGACGCCGGTAACAACTGAAGGTGACGAAGTGGAGGTCGCGAGCTTGTTGATACCGCTTCAGTTCCCAAGGTACGAGAGTAGCCTACAACGCCCTGCCGAAGCGAGTCTGTGACCTGCGACGGAAATCCCCACCCAAGCAAACCCGGCTTGGATGGGGCGCCCTCATTGGAATGGTTGGGTGGGCCACCCACTGACGACTAAAGTCGCCTCGGAGTGTCAAAAGTGAAGCTTCTGACGCGGCGCTGAAGCACCGCTCTACCCGTTCTACTTCTGGCTGTCCTGGAAGCGCTTGTTGACTTCCGCCCAGTTCACCACGTTCCACCATTCCTTCAGGTAGTCGGCGCGGCGGTTCTGGTATTTCAGGTAGTACGCGTGCTCCCACACGTCATTGCCCATGATTGGGTAAAAGCCCTGGCTCAGGGGATTGTCCTGATTGGCCGAGCTGACGACCTGCAGCTTGCCGCCCTGGTCGCGCACCAGCCACGCCCATCCGCTGCCGAACTGCTTCAGGCCGGCGTCGTTGAACTTCTCCTTGAACGCGTTGACGTCGCCGAATGTGCTCTTGATGGCGTCGGCGATGGCGCCGTTGGGGTCGCCGCCGGCGTTGGGACCCATGATCTTCCAGAACATGGAGTGGTTCACGTGGCCGCCGCCGTTATTGCGCACCGCGCCGCGGATGGCTTCGGGCACGTTCTCCAGACCCTTGATCAGATCTTCGGCGCTCAGCTTCTGCAGCTCGGGAGCCTTCTCCAGCGCCGCATTCAGGTTGGTTACGTAGGCCTGATGATGTTTGTCGTGATGCAGGTGCATGGTTTGCGTATCGATGTAAGGTTCAAGGGCAGCGTAATCGTAAGGCAGGGCAGGAACTTCATGAGCCATTCTGTTTCTTCCTCCAGTGGCGTTGATGCGAGGGAACGACGGATGGTTTCAAAAGCGCGGGCCAGATGCGAATCTCGGCCGCTCAGACATTATAGAGCGGTGAAGTCAGTTTCGAGTCGTGAAGAGAGTTTCGAGTGCATTGTTGAACTTGATTTGTGTCAGGGTCGTGCTGAAACTGGTTTGTGTCAGGGCACGAGTTTACTCGTGCCGAACGGAATGCAAAAAAGCTCAGGGCTTTAGCCCCTGCTCCGATTTTCCTCAGCGGCTGAAGCCGTGCCCTGACACAAAGCAATTCTCGACTCCGCTTCGCTACGCTTGGGATGACCCCTAACAGGCAAACCGCTGCTACCGCGCTCCTGAAGGTGTGCCCCTTCCGCCCCTGCTACAATTCAGGCGAAATCGGGTCGAACGGAGTGGGACGAAGCTACGCCCTTCCGGGCCCGAATTCATCGAACTACTGGCCCCTTGCCTCCGTATAACTCTCGAGCAGTGAGTGGGATTTGGGCCAGGAGTCACGCCCCTTGGGAGCGCTGATTGGACGACAACCAAGCCGTCAATGCCCTTGTCCGTCGCTGTGTGTCTGGCGACGCCGCGGCATGGCAGGAGATTGTCCAGCAGTTTCACCGGAGGATTTACAACATTTGCTACCGCTTTTCGGGATCGGCGGATGATGCGGCGGACCTGAGCCAGGAAGTGTTCATCAAGATGTATCGCACACTCAGCACGTTTGACACTTCGCGGGCTTCGTTCATGACCTGGGTCACCACGGTCACGCGCAATCTGCTGGTGGACCACTTCCGTAAGGGAAAGTATGACCGGATTACCGATTCGCTGGACGCGACTCCCGGCAACCAGGAAGACGGGCTGACCCTGGCCGATCAGTTGGAGGACGGAACTCCCAGCCCAGAGGCCCGGATGCGCAGCCAGGAAACCCAAAAGCTGGTACACGAGGCCCTGCGGCGGCTTTCGCCCGAACTACGGGAAGCGGTGATTTTGCGCGATTTGCAGGATTTGGACTACAAGGACATTGCCAAAGTCCTCAATGTACCCGAGGGAACCGTGAAAAGTCGCATAAATCGGGGACGAACGGAACTGGCGAGGCTTTTGCAACGTAACTATAGGCAGGTAGGATGATGGCAGGCGAGAACCAATCCGCAATGCAGCCGGGATCCCCAGCTCGCGCCGCATCTGCGCGAGCTGGGGTGGTGCAGTGCGTCGAGGTCGAGGCCGTTTTGGCCGAAGCCCTCGACGGTACGCTGCAAGGCTCCATGCTGGCGGCCTTCGAGGCCCATCAGCAGGCTTGCCCGGCCTGCCGCACCATGGTGGAAGAAGCCGGCGCCGGCATGCACTGGCTGAAGGGGCTAGACGAAGCCGAGCCGCCGCGCAACCTGGTGCACAACATCCTGGCCCAGACCATCGGAGCGCTGCCCTCGGAGCACCTTGTACCGGCTCCGCGCGGCGAGGGATGGTTCGACAAGTTGAAGGCCCGGCTGACTCCGGTCTTCGGACCGGTGGTGACGCCGCGCTTCGCCATGTCGTTCGGTATGGCGTTCTTTTCCATCACCCTGTTGTTGGGCATCGCCGGCTTTCACATGAGCGATCTGCGTAACCTGGATCTCAGCTCCAAGGGAATAACCAAGACTTACTACGCCACCCAGGCGCGCGTCGTGCGTTATTACGAGAACATCCGTCTGGTGTACGAGATTGAGTCGCGCGTGCGCGATCTGCGCCGGGTGGGTGCTTCCGAGAGCAAGGACAACAACCAGCAGCAGGAGGCCCCCGCGCCCACGAATCCGAAGAATCCCGATCCGAAGAAGAGCGATAATCGGCAACCGCAGAATCGCAGCAACCAGAACTCTAGCCGCGACGATGGTCCGCCCATGCTGGCCACCTTCCCGGCCGCTCGGAATGCCGCAGGTGTTCTTCACGCTGCAAGTGTTCTTCACAATGATTTGAAGGGGTACGCCTTTAGGTGTGCCGTACCAGCTCCCTATTCCTACCCTTCCGAGCGGGCTTTAGCCCACGAGGTTGAGCAGGCAACCAATCAGGCCCGGCTGAACAGGAGAACCGCATGAACTGCGCCAATCATGTCGACGTTCCCGCCACCGCATTCTGCCGCACCTGTGGGAAACCACTGTGCAGCACCTGCGTGCGAGACGTCCGTGGCGTTATTTACTGCGAGGAATGTTTGGCCTCGCATTTGAGCGGCACCATGCCGCCGCCCGGCTCGACCGCCGTGCCTCCGGGTGCCATACCCCAAACCGGAATGCCAAGTCCAAAGGTGGCCGCTATCCTGGGATTCATCCCCGGGGTAGGAGCCATGTACAACGGTGAGTTCGCCAAGGGCTTCATTCACGTGCTGATTTTCGCCACCCTGATCTGGCTAGCCAATCCCGATCACGGCAGTGGCCTGTTTGGCCTGGCGATCGCGGCATTCGCCATCTACATGCCCATCGAGGCTTACAAGACGGCGCGGGCGCGTGAAATGGGGCTGCCGGCGCCCGATCCCTTCGGCTTCAACCACCTGTTCGCTTCGGGACATGGAACTGCCAGACCCGCTCCCGGAGTAGTTACCAATGCCGCACCAACCGCTGCCAATCCGGGGACGATTCCAGGAACCGCCCAGGACGTCCCGGTCGAGGAGCCTCCACGTTCCCAAGTTCCGATAGGGGCATTCATCCTGATCGGTCTGGGCGTGCTGTTCCTGCTCGATGAACTGGGCGCATTGCACTTTGATTGGATCTGGCGTTTCTGGCCGCTCATCCTGATCGCCATCGGGGTTCGCGTCCTGATGCAGCGTCAGCGGAGAGGCTGGTAGGAGGACATCATGAGATATCGTTACAATAAGAGTTGCTCCTGCGCCCGCTGCCGTGCTCATGGCTTCATGGGGCCCGCTGTCCTCATCACCATCGGCGTACTGTTTCTGCTGGATCAGATGGGCCGCGCCCACTGGATGGACTTCGGATTTACCTGGCCGGCGCTGTTGATCGTGATCGGCCTGCTTAAGCTGCTGGAGCACAGCGCCTCCACCAACGGACACATCCCGCGCGAATACAACGCGACCCTGCCACCGAATGCGGCGCAGCCTATTCCTCCGGGATACCCAGGTTATCCCAACTACCCGGGTTATCCGGGATATCCGGTTCAGCCGCAAGGCCCGGTGGTGACGCCGCCTGCGGCTCCTCCGGCCGGCTTCATCGCGCCCGGTTCCTCGGTGCAAGGTCCCGACGACCGGGAGGTGCACAATGGCTAGCCCAAATCTGTATCCTCCTCCTCCGGTTGCGCCGCCGCCGGTATGTCGTCAACACCGCTCGATCGCCGGGCCACTGATTCTGATCGTGATCGGCCTGCTGTTCTTTCTGCGGAACTTCGGCTTTCGCTTTCCCATCTGGCACTGGTTCGGACATTGGTGGCCGGTGCTGCTGATCCTGTGGGGCGTGATCGCGCTGATTGAACACGCCTCGGCGCAGCGCATGGGATATCGCACCCGTCATCTCGGCGCCGGCGGCATCGTCTTGCTGGTGCTGCTGGTTGGGCTGGGGGTCTCTGCTCATTACAGTTCCGATGTCGATTGGAGCGGGGTGCGTAACCAGATCCAGATGGACGACGATCTGGGCGGCATCTTCGGAACCGCATTCACCTTCGAAGACACCCTGCAGCAGTCGTTTCCCGCCCATGGCAACCTGCGCGTAGTGTGCGACCGTGGGACGCTGAACATTTCCCCGTCCGACGACAACACGTTGCGCGTCGTGGTCCACAAGAAGCTGTATGCGCAAAACCAGAAAGATGCCGACCAATATAACGGCCAGACCAAGCCGCAAATCACGGTAACCGGTAACTCCGTATTAGTGAACGCCAACACCGATGGCGCCGGTGAACATGGCGTGCAGGCGGACTTGGATATCTATGTGCCTGCCGATGCCGCGCTCGACGTGGCCGGCAAGCGTGGCGACGTGACCGTGACCGAGCGCAAGGCCGACGTCAAGATCGCTCTGCAACATGGCGACGTCGAACTCAACGACATCGCCGGTGCGGCTAAGGTGGGCCTGGAAAAAGGTTCGCTGCGCGCCTCCAAGATTGCCGGCGATCTGGATGTAGATGGCCGCCTCGACAACGTCACCATCGATGAAGTTGCCGGCGCGGTGCATCTGAACGGCGACTTCTACGACGACATCCGTCTCAGCAAGATCGCCAAGACCGTAACCTTTAAAACCTCACGCTCCGACATGGAGATCGCTTCCGTGCCCGGCGACATCGAGATTGCCAGCGACGAAGTGCGGGGCAGCGATTTAAGCGGGCCTAGCCGCGTGGTCACCAACTCCAAGAATATACACCTGGAAGACATCTCCGGCGATCTGCAGGTGGAATCCAACAATGGCAACGTGGAAGTCACCACCGCCGGCAAGCCTGGCAAAATGACGGTGAGCACCCAACACGGCGACGTGGCCTTGACGCTCGCCAGCAAGCCGCCGTCGGATAGGGTGGATGTAACTACCACCCACGGCGACATCACGCTGACGCTGCCCTCGAATCCTGGTTTCCAGATCACGGCCGGCACCCGTAAGGGCGACATTACTTCGGATTTCGGCGCCGTGAAGGTCGATGAGAGCAACGGCACTTCCCACGCCACCGGCACCGTAGGCAACGGTATCAGCAAACTGCAAATCAACACCGACACCGGCGACATCAAGATCGGCAAGGGATGAAGGCAGTGGATAGTGACTAGTGGATAGTGACTAGTGGATAGTGACTAGTGGATAGAGATTGTGGAAACGAGAATTTTTCGCCGACTGGTATAAATTCCGGCAAGAGCGAAAATCTTGATCGTGCCCCGTCCAAGCTCCTTTTGCTTGGGCGGGGTTTTTCGTTTAACCAACCGGCCCGCTCCCGTTGCTTCGGCAGCCATAAAGTCGCACCTCCGCCTCATTACCGATTGTCATCCCGAGCGAGGACGCGGCGAACAGATCGCATCCGAGTCCAAGGACCACGCTCGAAACTATTCCCCAGCCACTCGCTTCACAATCCCCTCCACTTCCGCCACGACCTCATCAATGCTCTTCCGCGTGGTATCCAGGATGACCGCATCAGCCGCCGGCGCCAGCGGCGACGCTTTTCGCGTGCGATCGCGTTCATCGCGGGCGGCGATCTCGGCCTGGACCCGCTTTGCTTCCTCGGCTGAGGGTGGTCCGTTTTGCAGGGTCCGCCGCTCCGCCCGCACGCTCGCATCCGCGTCGAGAAAAACTTTAACGTCGGCGTTGGGAAACACGGCCGTGCCGATATCGCGTCCTTCCATTACCACGCCGCCATCGGCGCCCAACTGGCGCTGTCGTCCCACCAGCACCTGCCGCACCTGAGGGTGTGCCGACACGCGCGACGCCGCCGCGGTCACGTCAGCCTCGCGAATTCGCTGTGTGACATCGCGCCCATCCAACAGCACACGATTGCCTTCACCGCTCGGATCGAGTTGCATCACGGAATTTTCCGCCATCTCGCGCAACGCTTCCGCGTCTTCGAGCGAAACCGGCTGCTCCATCGCCTTCAGCGCCAGCGCGCGGTACATGGCGCCGCTCTCCAGGTTGGTATAGCCCAGCTTCTTCGCCAGGCGCGCGGCGATGGTGCTCTTGCCCGATCCTGCCGGCCCGTCGATGGCGATGACCAACTTGCGCGGCGCGGTCATTTCTTGCGGGTGTCCTGCGGGGAGCGATCGGGCCTGCTTGCCACCCTGGATTTCACTGGCCGCCGCTGCACCAGCGGCATGCCCGGTCGCGGCGGAAACGCTTCGAACTTTGGTCTGGACTTGGGCTCGCGCACCACCAGCGGCTGCTGCGCTTGCAGCGATGTCACCTGCAACATCACGCGTCCGCCCACATGCACAAAGCTCAATTCGCGTGCCGCCTGCAACGCGTTGATGGCTTCCCGCACCCGTGCGCGGCCAATCAGGTTGGAGAAGAAGTGCTCCACTTCTTCCTGCTGCGCCGCCAGCACACAGTCAAGATATTTCGAAACTAACGCGGTCAGCGCTTCCGCCACCGAAACGTGCATGCCCTCTTTCACTGCGTCCGGCGACCAACGAAACAGCACATCCCAGAAGACGCCTTCGTCATGCTTGTAATCGACGCGGGTAATGCGCAGCTTGGCCCACAATTCGTCCAGCGCGCGGTCCAGCGCTGCCTCGGAAATGTCGCCGCCTAGCAGCTCGCGCAGCCGGTACTTGGAGATCGGCCCTTCTTTCTGGATGATGGGAAAGGTGTCGACCGCCAGCGGAGAGTAGCCCGATCGCGCAGCCGCTTTCGGCGCCTGGCGCGGGTTGCGATCGCCAACTAGTCCGTAAAAATAAGGAAAGGCCGACGCCGACACAATGAAATTGTTGTCCGGGAAGACGTTCGCCTCATAGGCCGCCTTCTCGCGCAGCAGGCGGACCATCAACTCCTTGGCCTCGCGCGCTCCAGAATTTGCGAACGCCATCTGCGCCGTGGGCAATTTCTCGTCACTACCTGCGTGGGCACCGACAAACGTCGGCACCAGCACCGCTGGCCGCTGCGGATAGAGCAGACAGAAGCCTACCGAGTCGATGAACTCGCGCGCCTCGTCCAGCGTGCGGACCGGCCGCCCGCTCAAGCGCCACTTCTCCCGGCGCAGCTCTTGCAGTTGCTGTTCAAACATAAGAAAGACAGTTATCGGCACTCACCCGTCAGCATTCAGCCCCTGTTGTGTCTTAGTCAGCCCGAAAATATGGACTGGCTATCATCAGCACAAACGACTTGCTTTGCCATGACCCTTCGCCTGGCTGAACGCTGAGTGCTGAATGCTAAATGCGTTTGAACGCCCGCTGAATGTCCCTTACAGAATACCGCAGAACCACCGGCCGGCCATGCGGACAGCTCATGGGACAATCGGTTTTGGCCAGCTCGCTCAGCAGCCACTCCATTTTGTTCTGCTCCAGCGGCATGTTGACTTTAATAGCGGCGTGGCAGGCGATGCTGGCGGCAATGTTAGTGCGGATCCTGTCCAGATTCAGCGACTGCTCCTCGCGCTCGAACTGCTCCAGGATTTCGTGCAGCAGATGCTCAACGTCACCCGGCGTGACCCCTGCTGCCGTTGTCTTCACCGCGATGGTGCGCGAACCGAAAGGTTCCACCTCGAAGCCATTGCGATTCAGTTCGTCGGAAATTTCGGCGAAAACGGCCATCTGTCCCGGCGTCAGTTCCACGATCAGCGGCATCAACAGTTGCTGCTTCTCCGGCGACTCCGCCAGCCGCTGCTTGCTAATCTTCTCGAACAGGATGCGTTCGTGCGCCACGTGCTGATCGATAATCCACAGCCCCTGCGAATTGATTGCCAGGATGAACGACTCGCGAATCTGCCCCACTGGCTTGAGGCTTGCTAGCGACTCCAGTCCGACGGGTGCGTCTTCGTCGGCCAGCTCCGGCGAGCAACCGTTTCCGCCCGAGGGAAGCATTGCCGCCCCCGGACCTCCGAATGTCTGCGGTCCAAACCGCGCTACCGGAACCGCAGCGTTTCCTTCAACCGCGAATCCGCTGCCTTCAAATTGCAATGACGCGGTGAACGGTGGGATCTCCCGCGCCCGCAGCGCGAATGCCGCATCCGCTTCCATCACCTGCAACTCGCTGCTACCGAAGTCGCGCGCGCCCGGGGTCAGCGAAGGCGACGCGGTTGCGCCGGCGTGGATCTCGGTCATGAATGCCGGCACGGGCCGCGACTTCATCAGCACCGCGCGCACCGAGTCGCGAATGAAGTCGTGCAAGATCGACGGCTGACGAAAGCGAACCTCGGTCTTCGACGGGTGTACGTTCACATCGACTTCGGTGAACGGCATGTCGAAGAAGAGCAGCACAACCGGGTATACGGTTGGCGGAATGATGTTGCGATAGGCTTCAGTCAGAGCGTGCTGCACCAGGCGATCGCGAATCAGCCGGCCATTCACGAAGATGAAAATGGAGTTGCGATTGAGCTTCTGTATCTCCGGCCGCGAGACAAAGCCGTGCAGCTTGATCTCGCCTTTCACCGGCTCTTCGAGCGGGTCTTCCAGTTCGCTCCGTCGCCACGGCGGAGGCTGCGGCAGTCCCACGCGCTCCAACGGCAGCAGCGCGCTCAGCGGAATTAACTGGTCGAGCGTCTCCTTGCCGAATACCTGGTAGATCCGCTCCGAATGACCGGCGACCGGCGGCGCCACTAGCATGGCATTGGTCGCCGAGTGCAGCTCCCAATGCATTTCAGGATGGGCCAGCGCGTAGTGCGTCACCAGCGAAGCAATGTGCGACAGCTCCGTCGACTCAGCTTTTAGAAACTTGCGCCGCGCGGGAATGTTGAAGAACAGATCGCGAATGGTGATGCAGGTGCCCAGCGGCAGCCCGGCTTCTTCCACCGTGAGCAGCTTTCCGCCGGCGATCTCGATCACTGTTCCGGCGGGCTCTTCGGCGGCGCGCGTCTCCAACCGCAGTCGGCTGACGGATGCGATCGAGGGCAGCGCCTCTCCGCGAAAGCCCAGAGTTGCAATGTTCAGCAAGTCATCGGTGTTGCGAATCTTCGAGGTGGCATGGCGCTCGAAGGCGAGCATGGCGTCGTCGCGCACCATGCCGCAGCCGTCGTCGGTCACTTGGATCAGTTTTTTTCCGCCGGCTTCGACGTTCACTCGGATACGCTGCGCCCCCGCGTCGAGCGAGTTCTCCAGCAACTCCTTCACTACCGAGGCAGGGCGCTCCACCACTTCGCCGGCGGCGATCTTGTTGGCGACATTTTCCGAGAGAACGTGGATGCGGCCCATGGAGACAGTTTCAAGTTTCGAGTTTCAAGTTTCAAGTGGCGAAGCGAGATATCGAAAGGTTAATGAGAAAGCGAACCAATCAGCATGGATAAGGCGACGCCCGCGATGATTACCAGCGCGATGACTTGCTGCGGGTTACGCCTGGCGTGCTCAAACTCCAATGCGTGCGGTCGGAGATGACGTTCGTAGCGTCGGAGCCAATCGGGGCGGACGAGAAATAATACGGCAGCGAGGAAACCTGCTCCACAAATCGTATTAAAGGCGATACGGAGAACCATGCCCCCTCCACCCGACCTCAACCTGACACTTGAAACTCGAAACTTGAAACTTGCTTTTACTGCCTGGGCGCGTAATATCCCTTCCTGGCCCGCACGTGGTACTTCTTATTGTCGGCCAGGATTTCTATCTTGCGATACTTGCCGTCGGCCACAAAATCGGCCGGCTTGTACGAGATGGCGTACTGGCTGCGCAGCTCGTCAGAGATTTCCAGGAACGCATTGGATACGTCTTCGATCTTGAAGGGAAAGAACGCCTTGCCACCGGTTTCTTCGGCGAAGTGTTCCATCACCTTGTCGCCGCGCAGCTTGATCCCGCTGGTGTTGGTCGAGATGGCGTAGATGATGACCTCGGCGCGTTGCGCCATCTCGATCGCCTCGTCGCGCGACACTCGGCTCTGATTGTCCTCACCATCGCTTAGCAGAATGATGGCCCGCCGGGTGGCGATCTGACCTTTATCCACCTGCATCAGCTTGTCGCGGCAGGCGAAGTAGATGGCGTCATACATGGCGGTGCCGCCGCCCGCGCGCAACATGCGCACGCCTTTGGAGAGCGCCTCGGCATCGTCGCTGAAGTCCTGCGTCACCTCGGGCGTGGTATCGAAGCCGATGACGAATGCCTTGTCGAACCGGGGCCGGATAATCTGGTTCAAGAACTCAATCGCCGCCTCCTGCTCGAACTTGAAGCGGTCGCGCACCGAGTTGCTGGCGTCGATCAGCAGGCCCACGCGCAACGGCAGGTTGGTCTGCCGGTTGAACGATTGAATGCTCAGCGCCGGCTTGCTGTCATCGAACACGCGGAAATCATTCTGCGTCAAGTCCTTCACGAAGTGGTCGCGCTTGTCGGTGACGGTGAAGACCACATTGACCTCGTCCACGCGCTTGCGGATGACGGTGAGCGTGTCGTCAACCCCGCCAGCGGCCGATCCCCCCGGAGTTACGGTCGCCGGCGCTGATCCCACTCCAATATCCCGTGGCGAAGAAGCATTACCGGTCTGCGCGTTACCTGACGGCGAGGCCGCCGGGCTGCTGCCATTGCTTGATGCACCGCTATTCGCGCTCGGCGGAGCAGGAGTTTGCGCCGGTGCGACGCTCTGCTCCGATCCAGTTGAGGTTGACGAAGCGGGCGGCGTAGGCGGTGCTGGAGGATATTTGGTCGCTGAAGGCGCGGTAGGAAGTTGCTGTGGTGGCGAGTCTTGGGCGACCGGCCCCCACGGTAACGCCGCCATCAAAACCAGGATCAACCAGTAATTCATGTGGATCTTTAATTATAGCTGCTGGCTCCGATTGCATCGCCTGTACTTGCGAGTACCGTGTTTCAAACGGCCTTACGCCATCGCTGGGGCGGACTTGGTTGATTTACCGCTCACAAATTCTTGTCCGACCTAAAGCTTGGTTGCCAGATTATCACGTTTGGCATGGCTTCAAAGAGAGCGCGGTTGCCCCCGTCAAACTCAACGAACCTGAGCAGGTTCCGGGATTCGTTTGGGTTGTGAGGCGTTATATCCAGCAGCATTGAGCCGGTATCAATGACGGAGTGCTTATTGAAGATGCAGTCATTCACGACGAGAAAACCGCGAACGATTTTGTGTCGAGGATGTAGATCAACCCACTTCTTAGCATTACCATGACAATCATCACATTCGGGTTCAAATCCCTCTAAATCGTGCTCAGTTGCAAGCACTACCTGTCTACAGTTGTCTTCTAAGACTAATGAATGAAGCCTCTCGCCCAATGGTTCATGTTTCATTGCGACTACCTAGTCTAAATGATGTTTAGATCCGACCTTCCCCACATTCGTCCACACTGGCTGTAACTGCGACCTCGCATCGACATAGGCGCCTACCCGGCGTAACGCAGCCAGCGGCGCAACTCGGCCAGAGTAGGCCGCTTGCCGTACATCAGAATGCCCACGCGATAGATGCGCGACGAGAGCGCAAGCAGTCCATAGATGGTTCCCAGCATGATCACCACGCAGAGCGCCAATTGCCAAAGCGGCGGTTGCTCGATGAGCACGCGTACCAGCATGAGGATAGGCGCGAAGAACGGAACCATCGAAAGCCAGAACGACAGCGGCGAGTTGGGATGCTGCAGCACCGGATTCATCATGAAAACCGCTAGAATGATGGGGATCATGGCCGGCCACTGCATCTGTTGCGCTTCCTGGTCGGTGGTCACCATGGAACCGATGGCGGCGTACATGGAGCTGTAAAGCAAATAGCCGAGCAGGAAGAAGATGGCGAACGCGACCATCCCCGCGATCGGAATGTGAACTTCGCCCAGAAACGACTTGCTCGCAATGAGTCCGGGAACCGAGAACAGCACTGCGCATGTCACCCAGATCAGAATCTGCGTCAGCCCCACGGCGCCGACCCCCAGGATTTTCCCCGCGAGCAGCTCTTTCGACGTGACCGACGATAGCAGCACTTCCAGAATGCGCGTGCTTTTCTCCTCGATGACCGAGCGCATAACCGATACGCCATAGATCATGACGACGACATAGAGCAGCATCACCATGCCGATTGCGGTTACAAAAACGGCGGTTCCGCTGGCGCCTTCCCTGCCCTTTTCAATGCGTACCGTCTTGAGGTCGATCGGCGTCAGCAGCGACTCGACCTCGGGTCCGCTCATGCCCTTGGCCGTCAGATGTTGTTTGGTGATCGCCGTCCTCACCGCATTGCGCAGTTCGACGGACTGGCCAAAGTCGGCAGCTTCCTTGGTGCTATACGTGACGCTATGCTTGGCCAGCGCGTCATCGGTCAGCCAGAGAAAGCCGGTGATTTTGCCGTCGCTCACCTGCTGGCGCAGCAAGTCGCGCTCGGCTTCGGTAGGCGTCGTGTCCACCTGGACCACATAGGTCGTCGGTCCCAGAGCTTCCTCATCCGGCGACGTGCTGGCCTGTGGCTTGGACGGGCCCAACTCCTGCATCACCGCCGTCGCGATCTGGGGATTGTTGACCACCAGAACCAAGTGACGCACGCCGCCCGAGTTCATCTCCGCAAGCTTGGCGGGAATGAGCACGCTGCCCGCCATGAACGCCGGCATCAGCAGGGTAAAGATCACGAACGACCGCGAGCGGACGCGCTCCAGATATTCGCGTTGCATCAGCGTCCACACGTTATGCATTTTTTCCCACCTGGTCGATGAAGATTTCTTCCAGCGAAGGCTCGACCAGCTCGAACCGGCTGATGCGGGCGCGGTCTGAGGCCAGACGCAGCAACTGTTGGGCATCGGCGCCCGGCTTCAATCGCACCTCCACGTAGTTCCCGTAGTTGTTGAACGACTCCACCAAGTCGCAACCCTCAAGTTGCGGATCGCCTTCGTACTGCATCTGCACGTGGTTCTTGCCATAGCTGGCCTTGATCTTGACTAGGTCGCCCTCCAGCACCGCGCGGCCGTGATCGACCAGGCAGATCGCGTCGCACAGCCGCTCCACCTGGTCCATGCGATGGGTGGAAAACAGAATGGTCTTGCCGGATTTCTTCAACTCGATCAAAACGTCCTTCAACATGACGGCGTTGGCCGGATCGAGCCCGGCAAACGGTTCGTCCATAATAATCAAATCAGGATCATGCAGGAGTGCGGCAATGAACTGGATCTTCTGCTGCATTCCTTTGGAGAGCTCTTCCACTTTCTTCTGGGTCCATTCGCTGAGTTGTAATCGTTCGCACCACACCAGCGAGCGTTCTCGCGCTTCGTGCTCAGAGAGATTGTGTAAGCGGCCGAGGAAGACCAGATGATCGATGACCTTCATTCGCTTGTACAGACCGCGTTCCTCGGGCAGATAACCCACGCGATGCAGTTGCTGGCGATGAAACTTTTCGCCGAACAGCCAGACTTCTCCGGCGTCGGGCATGGTGATGCCGATCATCATGCGGATAGACGAAGTCTTGCCCGCGCCGTTGGGGCCGAGCAAGCCGTAGACGCTACCTTGGCGAATGTTGATGGAAAGCTGATCGACCGCGACGAAGTGGTCGTAGGTCTTACGAATTCCCCGCAGTTCTACGGCGTTGGACATGTGGTCAGTTTCGAGTGTCGAGTGTCGAGTTTCAAGTTTCCAGCTCCGAGCTTCGAGCCACGAGCTTCGAGCAATACAAGCTCATCTTCGAGCTGCGAGCCTGGAGTTTCACGACGAGCGCCGTTACTGGAAACTCGAAACTGGAAACTCGAAACTTCCCGTGGCCACTATAAAGGCCGCCGCTGACGCCTGTCGAGACCACCGGGATCACAGTTCCATGAAGTTGCGCACGATCTGTCTTCCTTGTTCTGTCAGCACGCTCTCGGGATGAAACTGCACGCCCTCGACGGCGAACTTGCGGTGCCGCAGCCCCATGATCACGCGCTCGCCGTCGCGGTCATGACAGGTTGCGGAAATCTCCAATTCGTCGGGAAGACTCTTCTCTTCAACAATCAGCGAATGGTAGCGCGTGGCAATCATGGGCGACGGAATGCCACGAAAGATGGTCTTGCCGTCGTGCTCCACTGAACTTGTCTTGCCGTGCATCAGATTGGCGGCGCGAATTACCTTCCCGCCGAACGCTGCTCCAATCGCCTGATGTCCGAGGCACACCCCCAACAGCGGAACCCGTCCGGCGAAGTGCCGGATCACGTCAATGCTGATCCCAGCTTCGTGTGGGGTACATGGGCCAGGAGAGATCACGATTCGCTCGGGATGCATCGCTTCGATCTCGGCGACGGTAGTCTGATCGTTGCGGCGCACCACCACCTCCTGTTCCAACTCGCCAAAATATTGGACCAGGTTATAGGTGAAGGAGTCGTAGTTGTCGAGGACGAAAACCATAGGGCAGTTTCAAGTTTCGAGTATAGAAAGCGGGACCTGGTCTCGCACCGCTAAAAAACGACCAAGCGGTTCTTAGCACGCGAGTGAATCCATTAATGCGTTAAGAATCCGCAGCACCTCTTGCGTTTGAATTTCCAGGTCATGAGCATTCTGCTCGCTCAGGTAGTTCAAATCCGCAGCGATCAAAATCTGTGTTTCAACTTCGAGCAACGAGCCTCTGGCCAACGAGAGGAAATGCTTGAACTCCTTCTTCGACAATCGCCCTTGTCCTTCCGCGATGTTGCTCGGGAACGATACGGCAGCGCGCCTCAGTTGTCCCGCTAATCCATAAACTTCCTCCTTAGGAAATCCGCGCGTTTGCATGTAGATACACTTCACCAACATCATTGACTTCCGCCACGCGATCAAGTCTTTGTAGGAGTGCGACACGTTCTTGCTCGAAACTCGAAACTTGAAACTTGAAACTATCTACTGCCCCTAGCCCCTAATCCCTAGCCCCTGCCTTCTCGCAAGCCCGCAACACTGCACTCGCCTTATTCATGCACTCCTGATACTCGCTTTCGGGATCGGAGTCGGCTACGATGCCCGCACCGGCCTGCACGTAGGCGCGATCGCCATGCACTACCATCGTCCGGATGGCAATACAGGAATCCAGATTGCCCGCATAATCCGCATACAGCACCGAGCCGCCATAAACTCCGCGGCGCACCGGCTCCAGCTCCTCGATGATCTCCATGGCCCGCACTTTGGGCGCGCCGCTCAGCGTGCCAGCGGGAAAGCACGCCGCTAGCGCGGCCAGCGCGTCAAGATCGCCGCGCAACTGCCCTTCCAGCGCCGAGACCAGGTGCATGACATGGGAATACTTCTCCACGTACATCAGGTCGCGAACCTTCACGCTGCCATATTCGCTGACGCGGCCCAAGTCGTTCCGTCCCAGGTCGACCAGCATCACGTGCTCGGCGCGTTCCTTTTCGTCAGTGCGCAACTCCTCGGTAAGGCGCTCGTCCTGGGCCGCATCAGCGCCGCGTTTGCGGGTGCCGGCGATCGGCCGGTATTCCAGCTTCCGTCCCGACACGCGCACCAGCATCTCCGGCGACGCTCCCACCACGTGAATGTCATCGAGCTTCAGAAAATACATGTACGGCGACGGATTCACCGTGCGCAGCGCGCGATAGATTTGGAACGGCTCGGCTGGGGGCTTGAAGTCCAGCCTCTGCGACAGCACAACCTGAAAGACATCGCCGGCCGCAATGTATTCCTTGGCCTTGCGCACGCTTTGCAGAAACTTGTCGTGCGAAGTGCTGTGATGGATCTTGATGGACTTCTTCTTGCCGCTGTCGGACCAGTGAACGTGCTGCGCGCGAACCCCGCGCTGAAGTTTTGCTTCGATTACAGCGATGTCGGCGAGAGCGCGGTCATAGGCCTTGCGCGGCGACTCCGAGCGCACGTCAGCGGCGGCGATAATGTGAAGCTGATGGCGCAAATGATCGAAAGCCAGCAGCCGGTCGTAGAAGGTGAAAACGCAATCTGGAAGCCCTACATCATCCTTCGTACGATTCGGCAGCCGCTCGAATTGACGAACCATGTCATAGGCGAAATACCCCACGCAACCGGAAGTAAACGGCGGCAGGTCCGGCAAGATAGCGGGACGATGTTGCCGCAAGTGCTCTCGCAGCAAGTCCATGACGCTGCCCTGGCAGCAACGCACCGACGAGCCCTCGCGGAGTGTCAAATCTTTTCCCCGCGCGGTGATCACGGTCCGTGGTTGAGCGCCCAGGAAGGTATAGCGCCCAATCTTCTCGCCGCCCTCAACCGATTCCAGCAGGAAGGCATACTTCTGCCGGGCAGCGATACTGAGAAATGCTCCCACCGGAGTCAACAAGTCGGCGCTCAAAGTTCTTGCCACCGGTATGAGCGTGGCCTCACGGCTGAGCTGCAGGAAGCTTTTGAGGTCGGGCGTAAGCATCGGATTGTTAAGCACAGATGCGAAGTTTACTGGGATTATACGGCAGGCGCTGCAATCGCCCCTTCAAGAGGTTCTGAATCATACTTTCCCCGCAGCCTTTAAGGATGGCCGGGGTCGATCGGATCGTAGGACTTGGGAGGCAGTAGGAATTGCAGCCCAAAATAACCGACGAAATAGGACTGGTTCGGGCTGGTGGATTCCAGGCTGCGTCCGGCCATGAGGAGCACGACCACGGGGCTATGGATCTTGTATCGAGCGCCCATGCCAATCGTGGGTTGGGCGTTGGAGGGATGGAAGGCGCCTTGCGAATAGAACTCCCCTCCCATTTCTAATTTCTTGGTGAACTCGTGGCCGAGAACCAGGCCCATGAGCCAGCCGTCCGGTCCGTTATGGACAAACTGATAACCGGCTTCGTAATTCACGCCGATGGGGCCGAATTTCTTGGCGAATTCGAAGGGCAAGAGGAAAGTATCGGTCGCAGGCGTGACGCCGCGGTGGACCGCGTGGTTGGGATTATTGACGAAAAGCTGCGGAAAAACCGAGATCGAGAGGCCGGACTCTCCGCCGTCGTAGAAACGCCACTTGACGCCGGGATTGGATTGACCCAGACCAAATTCAGCCGCGGACGAGTGCCGTTGGACGCGCAGCCAGGCATTTTCGTAAGTGAGTTGGACGCGGTCGCCAATGCCGAAATTGATGTCGAGGTCGGGGGTGTGAGAGACCGACTGGCCGCTGTAGAAGAAGGGCATGTAGGCGACATTGATTTCCCAATTGCGAGGGCCGGGAGTGCCGGGATCGTTGGTGTAAAAGGGTGGGCCGCCTTGGGCAAATGCGGAGGTCGGAGCAACCAAGAGGCCGAGGAGGAGGACTAGTATCCGCAACACGGTGCCCAGCGTAGAAACAAGAAAGGGTGCGAAGGACCCAAGAGGAACTCCATCCGCCTTCAAATTCGGGATGGCGTGCTAGAAATTTTTATACCACGAGGAGTCGCTGACTAGGAAACAGGGGGTAGTGGTGCAATTTGCGCATTTCTAATGCAGGGAGAATTCAGGTAGAGCGGGCCTTCAGGACCGCGTTAATACCGTCCGGGGGATGTGAGTGCCGAGACACGACACACCGGCAATAGCTCTGCCGCCCCTCCGGCTTCTGGCTGCCGGGGGCGCTTGACGCGAGCCTGAAGGCCCGCTCTATCTCTGGTTTCGAATCCGAAACCAAACTGCGCCACTACCCGCAATTGCATTAAGATTTTTGGCGCGTCGCCAGACCAGGGGCGGTACAGTCCTGCAACCTGTGTCGGTTGTGAAATGAAAACCGTCATGGGCGATCCCGATCCGAAGCACGTAAGCACATCGTTTGTGGAGCGCCAGAATCTCAGCATGAGGATGGGCATACGGCGTTTCACACGTTTGACCAATGCGTTTTCTAAGAAAGTTGAGAACCACGCCGCGTCGGTCGCGTTTTGGTTCGGATATTACAATTTCTGCCGCGTGCATCAAACGCTTCGCGTCACGCCAGCAATGGAAGCTGGCCTGTCAGACCACGTATGGTCGCTGAATGACTTGCTGCGACTCATGGAACAGGGTTGAACCATGCCGATTTGAGTGGATTTGCTGTGAAAAAATATGGTAGCATCAGACTGCTGGCGAAAGAACCGCGAAACCTTTTCTAAGCCTTAACCGTCTAACCCTCACTTAGATGGAGGCGAACCGTGTCGTATCCTGCAAAAGCCGTAGCCAACGAATTTCTAGACATCGCCGAAAACAGCGGGGACAGCCTGTCCGCTATGAAGCTACAGAAGCTCGTTTACTTCGCTCACGGTTGGCATTTGGCTCTTATGAATCAACCGCTCCTGCAAGAAAACGTGCAGGCGTGGCAATTCGGCCCGGTCGTACCTGAGTTATATCAAGCGTTTAAGCGATTCGGGAGCGAGGCAGTAACTGAGCCAGCCAGGGAGATGACCCTGCGAAATCACAAGATCGTATTTCACGCCCCCAGAATTGCTGATTTTGAGGATGACGATAGCAATGTGTGTGCGTTAGACGTCGTCCGCAAGGTGTGGGATACATATGGAAAATACGGGGCCGTAAAACTCTCCAATGCGACCCATATGGTCGGCACCCCTTGGTATCAGGTATACCGCGAGGGACAGCGACACAAGGTCATTCCGAATGAGCTTATCAAAGAATATTTCAAGAGCATGATTCCCGGATGACCGATTGCGAAGGGGTCTCATCCTCAACTAATTCGATTACCGCTGATGAGGTGGAAAAGGCCCCAGATTCACCAGACAAGGCGACAAGCCTAGAACTTCTAAAAGCCCAGAGCTATGAGCAAAACATTAAAGAGCGCAAGAAGTACGCTCATCGCATTTTCTTGCTCATATGCTTTTGGTTGGCGGGGGTTTTCCTGCTCCTCGTCGCCGATGGCGAAAGTGGATTCACTCACTTTTCGCTTCCAGAAGGTGTTGTGCTCGCAATCATCGGAAGCACAACCCTAAACGTCCTCGGGATTTTCGTTATCGTCACCCACTATCTGTTCCCTCAGCAGGGTGAGTAGGTTGCTCCTGTTTCAAACAGCGCCACCACCCCAACAGGCTTTACCTTGCGCGCATGACATGCCACTGCATATACTTAAAAGGTTTGGCCGAAATGCAGGACGCGCGCTGCGCTGGCTGCGTCCTTTGATCATGCTGCACGATGTAAGCAATCTTCGGAGAATCTATGGCTACCACACAGATGCTGGAAAAAGAAAGTAATCCCTGGGAACAACAAGCGGCGCGCTTTAACCTGGCCGCCGAAAAATTGAACCTCGAACAAGGTTTGTGGCGGGTGCTGCAACAACCCAACCGCGAGATCATCGTCCACATTCCCGTCAACATGGACAACGGACAACTGGAGGTGTTCACCGGATATCGCGTGCAGCACTCCATCGCGCGCGGTCCCGCCAAGGGCGGCGTGCGCTATGCACCCGATGTGACGCTGGACGAAGTTCGCGCCCTGGCCAGTTGGATGACTTGGAAGTGCGCGGTAGTGAATATCCCGTTCGGCGGCGCCAAGGGCGGTATCATTTGCGATCCCAAGAACATGTCGCGCGGCGAACTGGAGCGCATGACCCGCCGTTACACTTCCGAGCTCATCGAGTTTATTGGCCCGGAGAAGGATGTAGCCGCTCCCGACGTCAACACCAATGAGCAGACGATGGCGTGGATGATGGACACCTACTCCATGCACATGCGGCAGACGGTAACCGCGGTCGTGACCGGAAAACCGCTGAACATGGGCGGCTCGCGTGGCCGCCGCGAAGCTACCGGCCGTGGCGTGATGATCATCTGCGACGAATCCATCAAGAAGAACAACATGACGCGCGAGAGCACGCGGGTCATCATCCAAGGCTTCGGCAACGTCGGCTCCAACGCCGCGCTACTCATGCACCAGGCCGGCTACAAGGTGGTTGGCATCGGCGAGTGGGACGGAGGCCTGTACAACTCCAAGGGAATCGATATCACCGCGTTGTGGGAATATCGCCAGAAGGAAGGCAGCGTCCACGGATTCAAAGGGGCGGAGCGCGCCGCAACCGAAGACCTGCTCATCACCGATTGCGAGATCCTGGTTCCAGCCGCAACCGAAAGCGTCATCACGTCCGCCAATGCTGACGACGTTAAGGCGAAAATCCTGGTCGAGGGCGCCAACGGACCGACCACGGCGGCCGCTGACGACATCCTGGCCGACAAGCACGTCTTCGTCATGCCCGACATTCTGGCCAATGCCGGCGGCGTTACCGCTTCCTACTTCGAGTGGGTACAGGACCGCCAGGGCTATTTCTGGAAAGAGTCGGTGGTCAACGAGCAACTGGAACACATCATGGTCTCGTCTTTCGAAGACGTGGTGCGCTATGCCGAAACCCATAAGGTGAACAACCGCATCGCGGCTTATATGCTGGCCATCGATCGGGTGGCGTATACGATCCGTCAACGCGGGATCTACGCTTAGTTAGAATCCAGTTAACCGCAGGAATCGGACGGCTCCCCACCCGGGAGCCGTGACCGTTTTAGGGCAAAAATAATTTGCTGAACACCCGGCCATCATCGCTCCAGTTGGGGCATAATAGCGTGCAGTTTGTGCAGCCGTGGGGAATTTCTCCTTGTAGGGTCTACATGCCTCGCCTGTATTTCTGCTTACGCTTGCTTGCGGTAGCGGTGGCCTTTCCCGCTATCCTGGTCTACATCCTGCTGGCGACTTTGGCCCACCCGGTGGCCGCCGTGCGCTACCAGTTTCGCACCCCGTTGCGCATCTGGATGGGCGCTCTCGATTGGGTCAGGGGAATTCCGGTGGGCTACAGCTATTGGGAGCAGTACGAGGCGCCCTCCATGCTCGACGAGATCGTCGTTCATCATGACGACTAGCGTCGGCGAGACCTCTTTTCTGCGATTGCTTTCAATCCAATCTGTAGAGCATAATCGGCTTGTTGCCGCCGCAATCGGTCGCGGTGGTGTGCCACCCTGTTTTTTGTGAATCTGCCGAACTACATCACGCTGACCCGCATCTTCAGCATTCCCGTGCTGATCTGGATTTTGTCCAGCAACCGTTTCAGTTCCACCAACGGCGACCGCGAACTGCTGGCTTCGTTTGTCTTCATCGCGGCCTCGTTGACCGATGCCATCGACGGCTATCTGGCGCGCCGGCGCGCGCAGGTGACCACCATGGGCATGCTGCTCGATCCCGTGGCCGACAAGCTGCTGATCGCCGCCGCGTTCATCACCCTGGTGCAGTTCAATCCGCGCACCGTCCCTGCCTGGATGGCGGTGATCATCATCGGCCGCGAATTCCTGGTCAGCGGCCTGCGCTCGATTGCTGCCTCGGAAGGCTTCACCATCCAGGCCAGTGAACTCGGCAAGAGCAAGATGCTGGTGCAAATCGTCTCCGTGGTGGCCGCGATCATCGATCATCACTGGACCCACTTGCCCTGGTACTTCCTGAACTTGCCGGTGCATCCCATCGCCTTGGTCTCGATTTGGGTGATGGTCGGCTTGTCGTTACTTTCGGCGATCGATTATTTTGTGGCGTTCTGGAAGAAGATCGACCGCCATGCCGAGAAGCGCCGCCGCCGGCGTGCCTTCATCCTCAGCCGGCGCAGGAAGCGCAACGATGTCCCCGCAATCTGAGCCGGTGCGCCCGGAAGTCCTTTCGGAGCCTGCGGAATACTCGCCTGCGGAACGCACCGTGCTGCTGAGGCTGGCTCATCAATCCATTGAAGCTGCACTCGAAGAACGCCATCTCGATCTGAGTCCGCCTAGCCAGCATCTGGCCGAATACCGCGGTGCCTTTACCACGCTGCGCCACCATGGACGCTTGCGGGGATGTATCGGATACGTCTTTCCCACTCAGTCCCTCTACCAAACCGTAGCCGAAACGGCCCGGGCTGCCGCCTTCGACGACCCGCGTTTCGAGCCGGTCAGTTTGGCCGAGGCGTTGACCGTGACCATCGAAATCAGCGTCCTGTCGCCGCTTCGCCCGGTCGCGGCGGAAGACGTTCTGCTAGGACAGCACGGCTTGGTGGTAACCCAGGGTAGTCGCCGGGGACTGCTCCTGCCGCAAGTTCCGATCGAATGGGATTGGGACCGCGAGACCTTTCTGGCCCAGACCTGCCTGAAAGCCGGCCTCGACCCTGACGCCTGGCGGCATGGTGCCGAACTGCAAGCCTTTACCGCAGAAGTGTTTGGGGAAGAGTAGGAGTGCGGATCGGCGGCGTTTGGCTGCTCCGTTTCCCTACTTCGACAGAGCTTTTTCGCCCTTAGTACCACCCCTGATTCGTGTTCTCCAGGTTACTTTCGTGCTTTTCTCCTACAATTTCGTAACAAGGGTGTTGCATCCGGAGTTGTGCAACTGTACCATCCCTGAAGCTATATGCGCGAGTCTTCAAGCACTTACGCATCCCGGATCAGGCGTTTTCGGCTGCCCCGCCTCTGCATAGCGGTGGTCGGCCCCGATGCCCCCACGATGATCGAGCGCGCTGAGTCTTTGGTGCGTGATAACCCCTTTATTGAGTTAAGGTTAGACTACCTTTCCCAACCGCTGTCGGCACTCCCTAAGCTCAAGGCTTTCCTAGAGATGCATCCCGAGGCGACATTCATTGCGACCTGCCGGCGGACGGTCAACGGAGGCAAGTTCAAGGGCTCGGTTGCCGCCGAACTGGCAGTCCTCCGCAAGGCAGCCGACTCCGGTTTCCCCTTGGTGGATTTGGAGTTACAGAGTGCCGAGGCCCTGAAGGCAGAAGATCTAAAGGATCTTTCCAACCGCGTGGGAGTGGTCCTGTCGTATCACAACTTCAAGAGCACCAAGAAGTTAGATGAGCAGTTCGGGGAAATGAGCAAGTATCCGGCGGATTTCTACAAGGTGGTTTCCACCGCGACTAACCTGTACGACAACGTGGCCATGATGAGGTTCGTGGAGGCCAGCTCGGGCAAACACGAGATGGTCGGGCTGTGTATGGGAGAGCAAGGCATCATCAGCCGCGTTCTAGGCGTCCGCGCCGGCAGCATCTTCACCTTTGGGGCGGCGACGCGGGGCGAGGAAACCGCTCCCGGCCAGGTGTTGGCCGGTGAACTCCGCGACACTTACCGGATCGACATGGTTGACCAGGCCACCCAAGTCTATGGCGTGGCGGGCGACCCAATCAATCACTCCCTGTCGCCGGCAATGATGAATGCCGCCTTTCGCCGCGAAACGGTCAATGCGGTTTACCTGGCTCTGCATGCCAAGAGCCTGAAAGATCTCCTGGCCTGCGTCAGGGACATTCCCCTTCGCGGCCTCAGCATCACCATGCCTTACAAACAGGAGATGGTAGACGCGCTGGAGAATTCCGATCCCCTGACCAGGCAAATTGGCGCCTGCAACACGGTGGTGCGGGCCGCCGATGGCAAGCTCTACGGCTTCAATACCGACGTAGCCGGCGTCATGGTTCCGCTGGAACAGCGTTTGCAGCTGGCCGGCACGCGGGTCCTGATCGTCGGCGCCGGTGGGGTCGCCCGGGCGGCGGCTTTCGGACTGAAGAACAAGGGGGCCGAGGTCTTCCTCACCAATCGCACCGCCGAAAAGGGTCAGAGCTTGGCCCGGCAGGCGAAGGTCAAGTACCTGAAGCGCGTCGAGGTCGCCAAGCAGGCGTTCGACGTCATCATCAACGCAACCCCCGTCGGAATGAACGGGAATAAGCAGTCGCCGCTGGAAGAAAAAGAGCTGAACACCAAGTTCGTCTTCGACCTGGTTTACAGCCCGGCGGAGACCAAGCTGACGAAGATGGCCGTCGCCAAGGGCCTGCAAGTCATTCCTGGGCTGGAGATGTTCGTTCAACAAGGGGCCCGCCAATTCGAGATATGGACCGGCAAACCCGCTCCCATGGCTGAGATGGCCTACGTCGTGACCAAAGCGCTGGAACGCCGCGCGGCGGAAGAGTTGGCGGAGCAGACCAAGGCTCCCGCCAAGAAAGCCGCGAAGAAATCGGCGAAACCCGCTCCCCGGAAATGAACTCGCAAGTTTGTCTCAGTCGCTACGTCGTATCCATCTAAGTTCAGGGTTACTGGTCTCTGGTTCCGTCCACCAGAGGGAAAACGTCCGCTGGGACAGGCGACCGTGCCCCAATCCAAAAAAACCTGCGGTTCACGTAAGTTACTGATTGCAGTTTGTTACGCCCAAGGCATAGGATGGAACTGTTGGGGCTGGTACCTCGTCCATCCCCAGCTAAACCCTGAATCTACAGCTCCACGTTCGAAAGTCAGCGTTCCCTCATGCACAGCGCCTGTAAATCTGTGTGCGAGCACTCCCAGGAGAGACTAAGATGGCGTGGTACGCGTATTGTATTACTGAGCAACAGGGCCTCCAAGGCGGCACCCGCGCCCGGCGCCCCTTTGCCATAGAGAACCTCCGAGGCGTCAACGGCGCATCGGTATTTGCGTGTCCCAGCGGAGAGTTTGCGGTCATCGTCAGCGATTACTCCGCGGGTCAAACCCTCACCCAGCAATCCATCGTCGACCACGCCCGGGTGGTTAGCGAGTGTTTCCGGACCCTCACTGTTCTTCCCTTTCGCTTTGGTACCATCTTCGATTCCGACGACGCCCTGCGCCGCGCGGTCAGAAACAATCGCAAGACATTCCTGGAAACCGTGGACCGTTTGCGCGGCAAGGCGGAAATGCACTTCAAACTCGTGGTCAAGGACGGGACCCTGGAAGAAGCTGTCGCCGAGCTGCCAGCCGGCGTGGGTGGCGAATACCTGCGCCAGCTGCGCGAGCAGGCCACGCGCGTAAGGGAACGGCAGACCAAGGCCCGCGCGCTCTCCATGCAGGTGCATAAGCTCTTCTCTCCGCTGGAGGAAGACGTGATCTGTAAGCGCACCGATTCCGGCGGAATGCTCATTGATTTTGCCCACCTCATCGACTCCAGTTCCGTCGCCAAATACCAGAACCGCTACGGCACCGCTACCCGGCACTTCAAAGACTGCCGCATCTCCATCACCGGACCGTGGCCGCCGTACCACTTCATGCCTGGAAAGCTACGGACGGTCCCGGGCGGGAATTAGGGACCAACTCTGACTAGTGTTTGGCGAGGCGACCCAATGGGTCGCCTTTCTGTTTGCCGCCAGGCTTCGCATCTTCGGAAAATATCGCTCGCGAGTGTCCTAACTGCCGAACCTGGAGTTACAATCACCCCAAACGTTCGTTTGAATTTAGAGTTGTTCCTGACCGCAGCCGGCCGTGTGGTGCTCATTCGGCCGCGTTGTCGAGCAGGTACAACCTCCAAGTGGGTATCGGGATTCTCATAGTTTAGGGCTGATTTTCCGGTGTGGGCCGGAGACTAGCTTCCTCGTTTTTAGCGCTGTCAGGAGTGTATGGTTCCACATCCAAAGATCCGCGTCCTGGTGGTGGACGATGACGCCCACGCGGGCAGGTCAATGACTGCGCACCTGGTGCGCCGGGGATTTGAGGTGAGCAGTGCCGCCAGCGGCGAGGAAGCTCGTCGCATGTTTCGGGTTTACGATCCGGCCCTCGTACTACTGGACCTGTCAAGCTCGGGATCGGACGCTCTCGATACCTTGGAGCGGCTCAAACAAATCAAGCCTGAAGTCGCGGTGATCATGTTGTCGTCCGAGCATAGTACCCAGGTCATCTTCACCGCTTCCAAGCTGGGTGCCGACGACTACCTGAGTAAGCCTGTCGAGTTCAAAGATCTTGACCTGCGCATCGACAAAGTTATCGATCGGCAACGCCTGTCTTCCGAAGTTGCGCCCCTGCGCGATCGGGTGCGGCGCAACGGCGACTTCGCCGGCTTGTTCGGCACCAGTCCAAAGATGGAAGAGGTAAAGAACACGATCGAGAAGGTTGCCGATACCACCGTCACGGTGCTGATTCGAGGTGAAAGCGGGACCGGCAAGGAAGTGGTCGCACGCATGATCTATGCCCACTCCGGCCGCGGCGACAAGCCATTCGTCAAAGTCAATTGCGCTGCCATTCCTCACGAGCTGCTGGAAAGTGAGCTGTTTGGTTACGAGCCCGGCGCTTTCACCGGGGCCAACCGTCAGAAGCTGGGAAAATTCGATTTGGCCAATACCGGGACGCTGTTCCTCGATGAAATTAGCGAGATGCATCCCGCGTTGCAGGCCAAGCTGCTACACGTTCTTCAGGACGGCGAGTTCTCCCGCCTGGGCGGCAAGCGTGACATTTCGGTCGATGTTCGCGTCCTGGCCGCGACCAACAAGCCGTTGGAAAGAGCCGTCCAAGAGGGACTCTTCCGCGAAGATCTGTTCTATCGCCTGAACGTCATCACCATTCACATTCCTCCGCTGCGCGAGCGCCGGGAAGAGATCCTCATCTTTCTTGATTATTTTCTGCGGAAGTACAGCGAGTTCTACGGCAAGCAGCCGGCGCCCTTCGGTGACTATGCCGCCAGCTGCATGATGGAGTACACCTGGCCGGGCAACATTCGCGAGTTGGAGAACCTGGTCAAGCGCTACGTCATCGTGGGCAACGAAGCCCAGATCATTCGTGAGCTCTCGGTCCCCAAACCCATCGTCAGCTCCATGGACGGCGCAAGCCCCGGGTGGGGATTGCAGGATACAAACTCCGGCGACCGATGGCAGCAGAAACCGTCAGCCATTCCGATCAATACTCCCAAAGGAAATGCCGCCGATGCCGAAACCCTATCTTTGCTCGATATTGGAAGACGCGCCGCCATGTCGGCGGAACGGGAAGCGATCGAGCGAGTGTTGACCCAAACCCGGTGGAACCGGCGGCAGGCGGCGAAAATTCTCAAGGTCAGCTACAAAGCGTTGCTCAATAAATTGAAGGTAATTGAAGAGCAGAACGCAGCCCAGAATAAGAACCTGACAGCCTAAGAGTTTGCACTCCACTACCACTTCCTGGGGCGGCTTGGATTTGGGATCGAGGGCCTATGTTTCCTGCGAAAGGTGGTTATCTTGCCTGTTCGCAATCACTTCGAGGACACCTCTGGAAAACAAGAACTTTGGGAAATGTTTTGGACATTCAAGTGCTAAAGCTAAGGCAACCGAAGAGGCACAAAAACCTTGAAATTAATCCTCTGCCGTCTGTCTCGACATCTCTCTGCTTGTCCCGCACTGCGGGGCAGCCCCTTATATCGCCTCCACTGAAGACTCCTACCTCCTTGCCTCTTTTCTGAAAGCGGCCCAGAGGCCGCTTTTTTTCGGCTTGAATCACCCTCGCGGCGCCCACATCCAAGGTTTCTAGATTACGTCATGAGGCCTGGCGCTGAGCGATTCGATTTGACGTGTGTTCGCTTGGGCGCATATCATTCCGCTTCGCAGGCCGCAATTTCCCCTGAGACACCTGTTGGGATTCTGCGAGACCGGTAGGGACGTACGTATGGAGAAAAAGAAACTAGAAGTTTTTAGGAAGCGCTTGGAAGACCGTCAACGGGAATTGCGGTACGCCATGAGTCGTACCGCTCAGGACGGGCGCGAGGCCGACGTGGAATCGGCGCAGGACATCGCGGACCGGGCGGCCAATTCCTACAATAAGGAATTTCTGTTCCACCAGAGCAACAATGAACGCCAGCTCCTGCAGATGGTGGACGGCGCCCTCGACCGCATTCGCGAGGGATCCTTCGGGCAGTGCATCTCCTGCGGCGAAGAGATCAATGCCAAGCGGTTGGAAGCCGTCCCCTGGACGCGTCACTGCATCGAGTGCCAGGAGAAGCTGGAGAAAGGCATTCTGGAACACAGTAGTACATAAGTTGCAGTAGCTCACCGGCGACGCCGCCCCAGGGGGCGGCTTTTGTGTCTGTGGTGCTTGGTGTCTCTCAGTTGCAACCCGCATCGGGGTTGCGCGCGTCGTCCTGTCGAATTAGGCCAATCGGGTCCGCTTCCCCTATGCCTCAGCCTCGGTTGCTACAAGCTACCAGGAATCTCGTCCTCAGAATCCGACCCGCCCCACGCGAATCAGCTCCGAGAAATCAGCAGATTGGTTCGCCGCCTGGGCCGCGGCATTGATGTGCTCTCGTTGCTTCAATTCTGGAAACGGAAGTCCGCCCGTGACCAGACGCCCCCGGTCGTATAGCAGTTCATCCAGCGTGCCGTTCAACAAAAGCTGGTAGTTCCAGGATTGGGGATCTTTGAGGTTAGCGGCAATCTGGCTATCGAGTGTCGTGGTGCAGTTTCGCGTCACCGCGTTATACCACTCCGGATGATCTCTCAACTTGTTCAGGTAATCGATGTAGACGAGAAATACTTCTCGCGATCTCTCCGGTGACACGGTGGTGCGATACAGGAACACTTGCTCGTCCTTGCGGTAGTTGGTACGCAAGCGGATGACGTCGCGCTCGTCGGCGGCGAGAAAGATCAGCTCGTACTGCCGGAAGAATCCCAGGACCGCCGAGTACGCCTGGCCGACTTTATAGCGTGCCTCGATCGAAAAAGCGATGTGATCGTTGTCGCCGAATTGGAAGCTGATAATCGGATGGCCGATGTACTTCGGTCCCCAGGTGGTGAAGAAAAGGTCGGCGTAACGGAGTTGCGATAGATAGACCGTCCTATCGCTCCAGCAATTGGAGTACTCGGTCTTGGTGCGATAGTCGCAGTTGCGCAGGTTGTGGATCGTAACTCGATCTCCATCGATCTCGGCCCAGGCGGTTCGGGCAGTATCTGGTTGCCACTCGCCATCGTTCGACGGCTTCAGACTGAGCCACCACGTGAGCACGATGCAGAAGGCTGCAAAACAGAGGGCGGCGGCACCAAGCCGTGGTTTGACCTTCAGCAGGATTGCGATGACCACAAGAACGTAGATCACGGTCACCGGAATGCGCAGCGCGGGCACGCGAAAGTCAACGTAAAGGGCCGCTATGCCCCATAGGGTGAGCAGGGTGAGAACGAACCACATGATCGCAAGCACAAGCCTCCGCAGCGGTCGGGACCGAGTTGGCGGTGAGGTAGGCCAAGAAGGAACTTGCTTAGTATTCATGACACTCCGAATCTCGACGTCGAGTCTACTTCAGCAGCTCCGGCGGCGAAGCGGCTTCACCAGGAGGTCCAGCATTGGCCCCGGTTTGATGGATCGATCAAGTACCTTACTCGCCAAGTTCTATTCCTGCTTCTGGCCAGGCTTGGCCGGTGCTTGCTGACTCTGCGGCTGTCGTCCCAGTATGCCGCCCAGCAGTCCGCCGAGGCCATGACCGCCTTTGCCATTCAAAAGGCCGCTCAACTTCATCTTGGCAATCTGCTGGATGTCCGGCGCGACCTTAGGGTGGTTCGTGGTTCCGGTAACGATCACCGGTAGGACCAGTTCGCCGTTCTTGTTGGCCAGCGCGGTGTTCAGGTAGCCACCCACTGCCGTCCCCCCGACCGACTGGCTGAAACTCTTGCTCAAGACGGCGGCCAGGTGCAGATTCAGCTCCTGGTTAAACAGGTTGATCGCGCCGTTGGCCGTCATGCTGCCGATATCCAACGCCGCTTTCATGTCGTTGGTTTGGGCGACACCGTTGTTGATGTTAAACGTACTGCTCATCAGCGTAATTGCAGTGTAGCCCTTGGGCGCCACGCCGCCGAACTTCCCGATCTTCGACAGCTCTCCTGGAAGATCGAGCTTCATGATCTTGCCATCCACCAGATTCATCGTCATCGTCCCGCTCAAGGTCTGGACGATCTGGCCCGACTGGGGCGTGGCGAAAGTCAGGTTCGTCGTCGCCGACAAAGTTCCGTACAGCGTGTCTTTCATCGAGGAGACAGACGACAGCAGTTGGTTGGCCTCCACGTTGGTGAGCTTGGCGTTGACCGCGTAGGTCATGGGATTGGGACGCGTATCCACGGTCACGCTACCGCTCTCCTGCCCGCCGTAAATCTGCGCCGTGAGCGGATTGAGCTGAATGATGCCATGATTCAGCGCGACCGTGGAGCGCACGCCGGTCAGCACGGTCTGCTCATAGACGATGGTGCCAACGGTCAACGTGCCCGTGCCCGTCGCCATTTGCAGGAAGCTGGGCTGCGCGGTTGCAGCGGACGCGGCATCGGCCGTGGGAACCAGGCTCCATGACGCTTCAGCCCTCTTCTTGGCCGGCAGTTTCTGACTCGATCCGGCGGCAATTTGCTCCAGTTCGATTACGTTCAGCTGGTCGGCAGAAAGCGCGAAGGTCAGCCGCGGCGCCTTAAAATTCGCAATGCTCAGATTGCCGCTGGCGTGGGTCAATCCCAGCGACGCCGAGAGGTCCGTCAGGTTCACGGAATTCTGGCTGAACTGCAGGTTCGCGCCGCGGACATCGATCGGCTTGGTCAGAGACGGCATCTTTAGCGAAGCATCCTGCAGCGCGCCGCTGCCGCTGAACTTCATCGCGGCGGTACGCTTGATGGGGCCGCTGGCATGAAGGTCGATGCTGATGCCGCCGCTCCCGCTCATGCCCTCAACTCCGCCGGCGCCATAAGCCTTAGCGATATTCAGCAACTCATCGACTTTGCCGTTACTGGTCTTCAGTGACGCATCGATGTTCGGCGAGTTGCTGGTGTATTGCGCGATCGCCACCTGCACCGCCAACGATGTCGCGCCTGAGGTTGCGGTGAAATGGTTGGATTGAATGTGCTGCGGTGTCATCGTCAGGTCGACAGACGACACGCGCACCGGTTGCGGAATCTGCTTGCCAGTGACTTCCAGGCTTCTAACATTCAAGCTGCCATTGAATCCCAAGTTGTCAGTCGGACCTTGCGCCCGAATGTTGGCCGTCACTTGTCCAGAGATCTTGGCGTTAGGATTGAAGGCGACGCCGAACGCCGCCGCCAGGCGGGCCGCTTCCTGGATCGACGCATTGGACGCGCTCACATTCACGTCCACGAGGTTGGGATGCGCCCGCGTTTCAACCATTCCATTCAGCCAGACCGGAGTCGAGCCTAGCTTGACCGCTCCCTTTCTAATCTGAAGCACGTCGCTGGTGAGGTCGTCGGTCAAGTCGAAATCGGCGACGATCGGATATCCAACCTCGACCCGGTGAATGACCACCTTCTCAAGCTTCAGCGAACCATCCGCCGTAATCTTTCCACCCGCATTGGAGAGGTTTATGGATCCCGAGATGGTCGCATCCGTTCCTTCCAGCGCAGATTGGTTCATGAAAGTCTGGGCCGCGACAAGCGAAACCTCATCCAGTTTCAAAGTTCCCTTGAACGCTGTACTCGCGATGTTGGCGTTATCGATCGGGCCGCCATTTCCAGTCACACGAAGAGTCTGCGGGCCGCTGCCCGGCAGGTGGGCCGTAAGATCAAGTGCGAAGGGCTGGCCCGGCGCGTAGTTCTTCAGCGTCACATCAATGTGGTCGTAGATCGCGCGCGACTGGCGCTTCTGATCGTTGCTGATGGCGATTTGGCCGTCGCTGATTTTCAGCTCGCCGAGGGCGAACTCGCGGGGCTGAGCGGCAGTAGCCGGCGGCCGTGGTTGGCTGGGCGCTGCCTGACTAGCCGCAGCGGCGGCGGGAAAGTTTCCCGCCGTCGAAAAGTTCCATACGCCCTGTGCGTTACAGATCAACTCGATCTGGGGCCGCTTCATCTGCAGGCTCGTGACCTCAACCTTCCCGGTCAGCAGCGGAAACAGTTTGACGCTGAGGTCCAGTTCCGCCACCTGCGCGAACGGCACATTGCTGTGGTAGCTGGGATCGTCACCGATGATGACATTCGACGCCTTGACCTTGAGGGGGAAAACACTCAGCGACAGCTGCCCCAGTTGCACCGGTCGATTGAGCCGCTTCTGTAATTCGGCCTGTACCTGTCCTCGGTACCGGTCCACGTCGACCAGGTGGGGGAGTGCCAATACCATTCCGGCCACCAGGACAACGATCACGACGATAGCGACGACCAGCTTTCGCATTGGCTCCTTACCGATGTATCCCGGGAGGACGGTTAGAGAGTGGCCCGTCAGCGCAGGCTACGAGGTGGCCGCTGAAGGTTCGTCTTCTTCCACATGAATCAGGCCGAACTTCTTCAGCTTGTAGCGCAGCGCGTCGCGGCTGATATCGAGCAGCTTGGCGGCATGGGTCTGATTTCCGTTGGCCTGCGTCATCGCCAGGTCTACCAGCTCGCGTTCCACTTCCTCCAGAGAAGTACCACCCTCGGGGATCTCCAGCTTGGGCAGGCTGCGGCCGTCGGGCAATGCCTTGCCCACTACACCGCCATTGTTATTGCCCGACGATAGTTCGAACGCGGTGAAGGCCGAATGTTGTTGAGCGACGGCAAAGGGCAGGTAGTCGGGACGGAGCTGGTTCTCGTCCTCCAAAATCATGGCGCGCTCGACTGCGTTCTTCAACTCGCGGACATTTCCCGGCCAGTCNNTACTTGAGCATCAGCCGGCGGCTCTCGTCGGTAATGCCGGTGATTTTCTTGCGGAACGTGCGGTTATAGCGCTCGATGAAGAATTCCACCAACGGCAGAATATCTTCTTTGCGTTCGCGCAGCGGCGGCAGAAAGATGGAGATAATGGCCAGCCGGTAATACAGGTCTTGACGGAAGGTGTTGTCGCGCACTGCCCGCTCCAGGTCGCGGTTTGAAGCCGCAATCACCCGCACATCCACCTGCATGTCGCGCACGCCGCCCACCCGGCGAATCACCTGGTCTTCCAGCACGCGCAGCAGTTTAGCCTGCAACAGCGGCGACAGTTCGCCAATCTCGTCCAGGAAAAGCGTGCCCCCATCGGCCATCTCGAACAGGCCCTTCTTCATGGCCTTGGCGTCGGTGAATGCACCGCGTTCGTGGCCGAAGAGTTCGGCCTCCATTAAGGTCTCGGGAATGGCCGAGCAGTTAATGGCAACGAAGGGCTTTTCCTGCCGGCGGCTTTGATAGTGAATGGCCTTGGCGATGAGGTCTTTTCCGGTCCCGCTTTCGCCCTGCACCAGAATCGTGGTCGCCTCGCTGCTGGCTATCTTATGGACGAAGCCGAGCAGTTCCGACATTTTTTGCGAGACGCCAATCACGTTGTGATAGCCGGTGCGACGGCGCATTTCCCCGCGCAGCGATTCCACTTCCGAACGCAGGCGGGTAGCCTCAATGGCGTTCTTGACTGCCACTTCCAACTCGTCGAAGTCGAGCGGCTTGCCGACAAAATCGTAGGCGCCCAGCTTCAGCGCCGTCTTCACGTCCTCCAGTTGCGGATCGGCGGTGATCATGATGACGGCGCGCGCGTCGCCGGATTTCTTCAGTTGTTCGAGGAGTTCAATTCCGCTGGCGTCGGGCAGACGCACGTCGAGCAGCACGAGATCGGGAGACTCGTTGTGGGCCACGCGCAGCGCAGCCGCGCCGTTGTCGGCCTCAAGTACGTGGTAACCCCACTCTTCACACTTTTGGCGCAGAGACCAACGAACCAGCTTTTCGTCATCGACGATTAATACTTTTTCCGAGGGCATTTACTTCTTTACATAGGTTACTACAGGACGGGCGGCCAAGGCTGGCCCTGCCACCCAGGGGGATGGTAGCCGCTAGGGCGGCTGGCAAGAAAATCGCTAGGGAAGGGTTTGCCGGCTAACCGAATCGTTGCATCCTGGCTCCAATCAGCATTCGTGGAGTGGGAGTGCACCGTGGGCCCAGTTATCGGGGCCGGTGCACATCGTCCGGCAAGCTGTCGGCCTTCTTGTAGCAAGCGCCAATCAGGGCCTCTGGAGATCGAAGCGCTCGGTCGTTTTGCCCGCGTTCGTGCCCGCCAACTATTGCTTCCTTTCAAGCTGCTCGGGCGAGTAGCCGATAACTCCTTTGTGCGGAGTTCGGTGCTCATCACCGGGTTGTCGCTCGCTTTGAGTGGGGTCACGCTGGCAGGAATTGGCGAGTGGGCGGCAGGCAGATTCGATAGCTCAGCCGTCGATCCGGGTTCGTCCACTAGTGCAGCAAACTTAGCCGACTATGACGGCCGCGCTGCCGCCGCGTTCCTACCGCCGCTTCCTGTTCTTCCGGAAACGACCAACTACCTTCCTGCCAATACACCCGGATACACCTTTCACCACGACGTGCCCGAGGTCAGACTGCAATTCACTGTCGCCGACGAACAAGGCCGCCTGGTACAGAACCTTTCCCCAGCCGACGTTCGTATTCTCGACGACCAGTCGCCGGTACCACGCTTCACCGATTTCGAACGCGACGACAATCTGCCCCTGCGGCTGGGAATGGTTGTGGACACCAGCGATTCCGTCAAACGAGTCCTGCCCGACGAAAAGACGGCGGCGCTCAATTTCCTCGACCGCGTAATGCGGCCCCAAACCGACAACGCCTTCGTGATGGCTTTCGGCGGAAACGTTCGCGTCTGGCAGACTCCCACCGCGAACCGTCAACAGTTGATCGACGCGGTCCAGCACCTTCAGCAGCCGGGATGGGGCACGCGCTTTTTTGACGCGCTTTATTCCGCGTGTACCGGCCAATTTTCCGCGCAGGACGACAAACAGCTAGTTCATCGCGCCATCATCGTCCTCAGCGACGGCGATGACACCCAGAGCTTTCGCGGATTGGCGGATGTCATCGCCATCGCTCAGCGCAGCGAGATTCAGATTTACGGATTGACCCTGCACCCGCAGCGCTCGATCAGTCGCGGCGACCGGATTTTGCAAGAGTTGGCGAACCAGACAGGCGGCCGTTTCTACGTCGCGGCGTCCAGTCAGGATTTGTCGGCAGCGTTCGCCCAGATCGAGCAGGACCTGCGAGCGCAGTATTATGTGTCATTCCCTCCCCAAGCCCGGCCCGGTTTCCATGCGCTGCGGGTGGAAGTACAGACTCCGCAGAAGCTGGAAATCCACGCTCGCCAGGGATACTACGCGTTGGCGCCGTAGGCCGCTACTCGCTGTTCGCCCTTCGCCTTTCGCTTGCGAATGGAATCCGCGTTGTTCACGAGCTGTAGAGCGCAAAATCAGCGAGCTTCGCTCAAGATATGAAATGTCTGGCATTGGGCTGCCGGCAAAAAGCGAAGAGCGAAGAGCGAAGAGCGACCAGCAAACAATCGGATATACTCGTCCAGCGAAGGGGAAACGGTGGGTTCTGTCGATTTGCAACCTGGAAAGCAGATACAGTCCCGCCCCGTCGGCCTGCTTATTTCGCCCGGCAAACAGCTCTACGTTTACGGCCTTCTGCTCATCATCCTCACGATTGCACTTTACTATCCGGTCAAGAGTCATCCCTTCGTCAACTATGACGACAACGTTTACGTTACCGAGAACGTTCACGTTCAGTCCGGATTGAACTGGGACACGGTTAGTTGGGCGTTCGTTACCTACGATGCCGGCAACTGGCATCCGCTGACCTGGCTGTCACATGCGCTGGACTTTGAACTGTACGACATGGATCCCGCCGGCCATCACCAAACCAGCCTGTTGCTGCACGTGGTGAACGCCCTGCTGCTGTTTTGGGTGCTGCAGCGGGCTACGGGTTTTGCCGGACGCAGTTTCATGGTTGCGGCGCTGTTCGCCGTGCATCCCATCAATGTGGAATCGGTAGTGTGGATCTCGGAACGCAAGACCTTGCTAAGCATGTTGTTTTTTCTGCTCGCGCTGGGCGCTTATAGGTGGTATGCGAGCAAGCCGGGCATCGCTCGCTATGCCACCGTCGCCGTCCTGTTCGCGCTGGGGCTGATGGCCAAGCCGCAGATCATCACTCTGCCTTTCGTACTGCTGCTTTGGGACTACTGGCCGTTGCAGAGAATGTCCTTCGCTTCCGATCCTGTAGCAGGCCAAGCTGCAGCCGCGTTTCCGGCCAGAAGCTTTCGCGCCTTGGTTGAGGAGAAGCTTCCGCTCTTCGCCATTGCCGCGGCCAGCGCCGCGATGACCATGAAGGCACAGCGGGCGGCGGGCGCCGTGGTCCCGCTGGGAATGTACCCGCTGTCGGTCCGGCTGTCGAACGCCGTCGTCTCCTATGTGCGATACCTGGCTAAGACTGCGTGGCCGGCGCATCTCGCGCCCATGTATCCCCACCCCGGAGGCTCGCTGCGGGCCTGGCAGGTTTACGGCGCATTGGTGGTCCTGCTGGTGGTGTCGATGTGGGTAGCCGAGCGCCGGCCTCGGCGCTATTTGCTGGTGGGCTGGCTGTGGTTCGTGGGAACGTTGATTCCCATGATCGGCCTGGTACAGGTGGGCCGGCAGGCCATGGCTGATCGCTATGCCTATCTTCCTCTGCTGGGCGTGTTCATCATGGTGTGCTGGGCAGTGGCGGATTGGTCCGCAGAGAATCATCTTCCCGCTGCAGTCTTGCCGGCGGTGAGTGTTGCCGTGCTGTTGGCGCTGACGATTACGGCCCGTCGGCAGATCGGCTACTGGGCAGACAATGTCACTTTGTGGACACACACGGTACAGGTCACCGGTCCGAATTACATCGCTCAGGACGACTTAGGGGGAGCGCTGCTGGAGCGCAAGCAGCTGGAAGAAGCTATCCCCCACTTCCGCGAGGCCGCCGAGATTCACCCCATCGATCCCATGAGCAATTTCAACATCGCCTACTATGCACAACAGCATGGAAACCTGCCGGAGGCGATCGAGGGTTACAAGAAGACGATCGTTCTCACCACCAGTCCGGGATTGAAGATCAAGGCCTGGGAGTACATGGGCCGTGCGTATCACGCTCTGGGCGATGACGAACAGGCCCGCGAGTGCTTCGCGACGGCGAAAAAGCTGCATTCTGACTAGAATCGCCAACGGTCGTAGAGCCCGCCCAGGCCCGCGTCTGAGAGCGTCTCAGTAACACGGCTTCAGCCCGGAACAGCATACCCGGGTTGCTGGGCCTAAGGCGTTGGCATTTTGTGGCGCCGAGCCTCAGAGTGGGCGGAGGACGATTGAATCCGGCTGGCTTGAAAGCTAACGAGACCATTCAATCCCGGCTCCCATCGACCTCGTTCGCCTCGTCGTGGAAGCAGACGCTTCTGCTTGGCCTACTGCTCGTCGCCGCCACGGTTGCGCTGTATTCCCGGGTCAATCACTTTCCCTTCGTCAACTACGACGACGGCGAATACATCACCAACAACATTCATGTGCAAACCGGATTGGACTGGGACACCGTGCGCTGGGCGTTCACCACCTACGCGGCCGCCAACTGGCATCCCCTGACCTGGCTCTCGCACGCGCTGGATTGCCAACTCTTCGATCTGAGCCCTGGCGGTCCGCATGACGTCAACCTGCTGTTGCATGTGCTGAATGTGCTGCTGCTGTTCCTGCTCTTGCAGCGAGCGACGGGCTTCACCGGCCGCAGTTTCATGGTGGCGGCCTTGTTTGCCTTGCACCCCATCAATGTCGAGTCGGTGGTGTGGATCTCGGAGCGCAAGAACCTGCTCAGCATGTTCTTTTTTCTGCTGGCTCTGGGGGCTTATCGATGGTACGCGCGTAAACCTCGCATGGGTCCTTACGCAGTGGTTGCGATCCTGTTCGCGCTGGGATTGATGGCCAAGCCGCAGGTGATCACGCTGCCCTTCGTTCTTTTGCTGTGGGATTACTGGCCGCTGGGACGGCTGTCTTTCGGCAAGGAGAGATTTGTCCCGGCAACATCTTCGGCCACACTCTTCCCGGAGAAAAAACTTTCCTGGCTGGTCGTTGAAAAACTTCCGCTGCTCGCTCTTTCGCTGGCGAGCGCTCTGATCACCATGACAGCCCAGAGCACGGGAGGAGCGACCAGTGCGTTTGACCTTTCCGTTCGTCTCGAAAATGCGCTGGTCTCGTACGCGCGCTATTTGATCAAGGCGGTTTGGCCTTCCCACCTGGCGCTCTTTTATCCGCATCCCGGCGCATCCTTGAAGTCGTGGCAGGTGTACGGCGCGTTGCTTCTCCTGCTGGCGATCAGCGCATTGTGCGTCGAGCGTATTCGTCGGCGTTATCTGTTAGTGGGGTGGCTGTGGTTCCTGGGGACCATGGTTCCGATGATCGGACTCATGCAAGTGGGCACTCAGGCGATGGCCGATCGCTATGCCTACCTGTCCTTCGTCGGCCTATTCATCATGACCTGTTGGGGAGTGACGGACTGGATTGAGGAAAAACATTTTCCTGCCGCCATCTTGCCCGCCGTTAGCGTTGCGGCGCTGATCGCACTGAGTGCAGTCGCCTATCGCCAGGTCGGATATTGGCAGGACAATGTGACCCTCTGGTCGCACGCTCTGCAAGTGACGGATCGCAATTGGCTGGCTGAGAACAATCTGGGCCGGGCTCTGCAGGTTCAAGGACGGGCCGACGAAGCCATCCCGCACTTCTTCAAAGCGGCGGAAATCTATCCCGCCGATCCCATCAGCAACATGAACATCGGCGCCTACGAGCAACAGCACGGCGATTGGAGCGCGGCCATCGAGCAATACAAGAAAGTAGTCAGCATCACCCGCAATCCCGAGCTCAAGGTTGCGGCGTTGAACAGCATGGGCCGCGCCTATCGCCAATTGGGAGATGAGGAACACGCCCGCGAGTGCTTCGCGGCCGCCGCCAGGGTGAGGCATTGAAGTCGAGTTCAATCTTCGACGATTTCTCGCGTCGCTGTCTTCGCGTGAGCGAGGCGCGCGCTCGGCCCACTAGGCCCGCGTTCGCCCCGCCTTGGAGATTGCCTACGAGCTTTGTAGAATGAGGGGCGCGGCTCGCGCAATGACCATCGAATCCAGGGAGGACGAGTGGCTTCTGTTGATTTGAGTCCTGCGCAGCAGGGTCATTCCCGTCTTCCCAGCTTCGCCGCCTCCCCGCGCCAGCAATTCATCCTTCTTGGCCTGCTTCTGGTCATCGCCACCGTCGCCGTTTATTACCCGGTCCATGCTCAGCCATTTGCGAATTTTGACGACGCCGATTACGTCTTCGACAACCTCCACGTTCGATCTGGGCTGCATTGGGAGACCGTCAAATGGGCCTTCGTGACTTTGTATGCGGCCAACTGGCATCCGATCACGTGGCTGTCTCATGCGCTCGATTGCCAGCTATTCGGCCTGGATCCCGCCGGTCCTCATGACGTGAATGTCCTATTCCATGTGCTAAACGCGTTGCTGCTGTTTTGGGTGTTGCAACGGGCAACCGGATACGTCGGCCGGAGCTGGATGGTAGCCGCACTCTTCGCGCTTCACCCCAGCAATGTCGAATCCGTGGCCTGGATTGCCGAGCGCAAGAACCTGCTCAGCATGTTCTTTTTCCTGCTGACGTTGGGAGCTTATCGCTGGTACGCGCGTGAACCGCGCGATAGCCGCTACGTCGTGGTGGCAGGTTTGTTCGCCATGGGACTGATGGCCAAACCGCAGGTGATCACGCTGCCTTTCGTGCTGTTGTTGTGGGACTACTGGCCTCTGCAGCGATTTTCGTTTGCCGCCGATGCGCCTCGCGCCCCGGACCCACCTGGAGCGGCAATTCCTAGCCAGCCATTGTCCTACCTGATCTGGGAGAAGGTCCCGCTGCTTGGACTTTGCGCCGCCAGTGCCGTCATCACCATGAAGGCGCAGACGGCGGGCGGAGCCAACAGCTTCTATGCTCGCTCCATGCGGCTGGAGAACGCGCTTGTCTCCTACGCTCGATATGTGGAAAAGGCCTTTTGGCCATCACGCCTTGCGCCTTTCTATCCCTATCCGGGAGATTCGCTGAATGCGTGGCAAATCGGGGGAGCATTTCTTTTCTTGCTCGCGGTGACCGCGTGGGTCGTCGCGGCCAGACGCCAGCGCTATCTTCCCGTAGGTTGGTTCTGGTTCCTGGGGACGTTGGTTCCCATGATTGGATTGGTGCAAGTGGGCACTCAGGCAATGGCCGATCGGTATGCCTATCTGCCGTTGGTCGGCCTGTTCATAATGATCTGTTGGGGCGCAGCCGAATGGGTCTCGGAAAAACGGCTTTCCGCGGCGTTGCTTCCCGGCGTCAGCGTCGCGATCTTGCTGGCCTTGATGTCTGTTACCTATCGCCAGGTCGGGTATTGGAACGACCATATCACCCTGTGGAAGCACGCCTTGCGGGTCACCAGCGGAAATTGGCTAGCGGAGAACAATCTAGGGACGGCGCTTTTGAAAGGGGGCAGCATGGCGGCTGCGGTCCCGCACTTTCGCGCCGCCGCAGCCCTCAATCCCACCGATCCCAACGTTAATCTGAACCTCGGTACCTACGAACAATCCCGAGGAAGTTTGCCGCAGGCCATTGAGCGCTACAAGGCGGCGATAACGTTTGCCCGGGACCCTAAGCTGATGGCGAGGGCGTACAACAATTTGGGTTACGCCTATCGCGAGTTGGGAGACTACCCGGACGGGCTGCAGAGCTTTGAGCAAGCAGTGAAGTGGAACCCGGAGTTCGCCGGCTATTGGATCAGCCTGGGAGTGACTGAACAGAAATCCGGCGACCTCGCAAGAGCTATCGGGGCGTACTCTCAGGCAATGCAAATCCAGCCGTCGGATTTCGGGTACCTGCTGCTGGCCCAGGCCTTGAAAAAAGGCGGACAGTCGCTCCCTGCCCAGGAAGCGACCCGAAAGGCCGAGCTTCTGTCGCCGGACATCGGCCAAGCACGCCGGACCGCCGACCGTATTCTGGCCCAGTAGTTCAGGTCGGGGATGGGATGCAGTTTTCTCCCCCTGCTCGCCCGCTGAATCAGCTGGTTCTTTTGCCGTATGCCGACGAGCGATATTGGCCCGCCGTTGTGAACCACGTCACAGCCGCTGGGCAAGGTGCTCGGATATAATCGCCGCGATTAGGGAGCACCAATGAATAGTGCGGGGTTGATTGCAGCGCCGGAAACCGTTTCCCGGCCCAGGTTTGGCTGGTTCACTGCGCAACATAAGTGGGCCATCGCTCTCAGCCTTCTGCTGATCGCTGTCACTGTCATACTTTATCTTCCGGTGCTGCATCATCCCTTCTCAAACCTTGATGACCACGGATATGTCTATGAGAATCTCCATGTGCAGGAAGGCTTGACCTGGAGCACCATCAAGTGGGCCTTCACGACGCTTGACGATAGCAACTGGCATCCGCTGACCTGGTTGTCGCATGCGGTGGATTGCCAGATCTACGGAATCGATCCCGCCGGCCATCATGAAATGAACATGATTTGGCACGTGATCGATGCGGTGCTGCTGTTTTGGGTTTTGCTGCAGGCGACAGGTTATCTGGGACGCAGTTTCATGGTGGCGGCGCTGTTTGCCTTGCATCCCATCAACGTGGAAGCGGTGGCCTGGGTGGCGGAGCGAAAGACCCTGCTCAGCACATTTTTCTTCCTCCTCGCCCTGGCAGCCTACCGGTGGTATGCGCGGCAGCCTGCAGTGGGCCGCTATGCTGTCGTCGCGTTTCTGTTCGCCTGCGGTCTGATGTCCAAGCCGCAAATTATCACTTTGCCTTGCGTGCTGCTGTTGTGGGACTACTGGCCTTTGCGGCGAATGTTTGCCGGACACCCGGGGCGCGAAGACGAACCGTTGCCGCCCTTGCCGGCCAGAAACCTCAAATGGCTGTTGTGGGAAAAAGCGCCGCTTATGGTGCTGTGCGCCGGCAGCGCCCTGGCGACCATGAAGGCGCAACACGTCGGCCATCCCGGGTCCTGGGCTTATACCTTTCCCATCCGGATTGAAAATGCGCTGGTCGCCTATGTGCGCTATGTGCAGAAGGCGTTTTGGCCTTCCAAGCTGGCGATCCTGTATCCCCACCCGGGAACTTTGCTGCCGGTGTGGCAGGTGCTTCTCGCCTCGCTTTTCTTGCTGAGCATTACTGCCCTGGTGATGGTCGGCTACCGCTATCGCTACCTGCCCGTGGGATGGTTCTGGTTCCTGGGAACCATGGTGCCGACGGTGGGTATTATCATCCAGGTTGGCCGGCAATCACTGGCTGACCGTTATGCCTACCAAGCGTTTCTCGGCCTGTTCATCCTGGTCTGCTGGGGGGTGGCGGACTGGGCCAAGCAAAAGCGACTTCCCGCCGCGCTTCTGCCCAGTATCAGCGTACTCGTCTTGGTGGCCCTGACGGCGGTTACCTATCGTCAGATTCGTTACTGGGACGACAATCTAGCCATGTGGTCGCGGGCTTTGCAGGTCACCCAAAACAACTGGGTTGCCGAAGACATGGTAGCCGGTCTGTTGGCCAGCCAGGGCCACACCGAGCAGGCCGTGGCCCATTACCGGGCGGCACTGGCGATTCTCCCCTCCGAACCTACCTCCAGTCTGATGCTTGCCATTTACGAGCACCAGCACGGGAATCCGCAAGAGGCCATCCGGCTCTACAAGGTGGCGGTGGCCGGAATGGACGACCCTCTGGAACAGGCCAAGCTGTATCAGAACATGGCGGTCGCGTATCGCGACCTGGGTGATCAGGTGCAATTCGCGAAGTACATCCGGATGTCGGCCGCGCTCCGCCAGTCGGCCGCCGGGCACAAGCCCTAGGACCCCAAGCTCGCCGTGGCCGGCCGCAATCGTTCCATGGCCAAAGCCAGTTGCACAAAGTCTCCATTCGAGGGAAAATGCCTGAGCTTCTGGTTCCGCGGGCCACGCAGCCAATGTTCCCGCGCCCCGGACGACAAGGAATAACTGTTCCACATAAGAGGGCCTCATGATACCGCAGGTGCAACAGGAAACACCGGTTTCCGCGCCCCAGGATACGTCGAGCTGGTCACTCGCCACCCGGATTGCTTTCCGATTCACATTTTCTTATTTCCTCCTGTACGTCTACCCGCGGTCAGTGGGTTCTCTTGGCGCCTTCGTAAAATACAGCAATCCGCTACGGGACATGTGGCACGTGGTCGTGCCTTGGGTGGGTGAGCATGTGCTGCAATTGTCCGGACCGTTTACGGAAATAGCCAATGGCAGCGGCGACCAGATCTACGACTACGTGTTGCTGTTCTGCATCGCCGTGGTGGCTGCCGTCGCTACCATCGTCTGGTCTTTGCTGGACAGAAAACGGACGAACTACCGGGTGCTTTATCAGTGGCTGCGCATCCTGGTGCGCATGATCGTGGCGGTGGCCATGATCAGCTACGGTTTGAACAAGCTGTATCGCATGCAGTTTGCCGAGATCTCGTATGCCCGGCTGGTCGATACCTATGGTCAGACCTCGCCCATGGGCTTGTTGTGGGCATTCATGGGGGCCTCGCACGCCTATAGCGTCTTTGGCGGGATTGGGGAAATGTTGGGTGGGCTACTTCTCATCCTGCCTCAATTTACCGTCCTAGGATCGCTGATCACGGTCGCCGTCATGAGCAATGTGCTCATGTTGAACCTGTGCTATGACGTACCCCGGAAGATCTACTCCATTCACCTGGTCCTCATGTGCCTGTTCCTGCTGCTGCCCGATATGCGGCGGCTACTCGACCTGTTCGTGTTCAATCGCAAGGTGCAGCTCACGCCGGCTACGCCGCTGTTCAAAGACAAGCTACTTAACAAAGGCGTTTTGCTGCTTCAGTTGGGAATTGGAATAGGCGCCATCATTGTCTGTGGAACTCAGGCACGTACCGACGCCATCAAGAATGAGACCTATCTGCCGCCGCCGGTCCGCGGCATTTGGGCGGTCGAGGAGTTCGCAGTTGACAATGTACTGCGGCCTCCCCTCATTACTGACACCCAACGCTGGCAGCGGGTGATTCTCGACGCTCCCGAGCTGCTGACCATCCAGACCATGGACGATAGCCAGCAGTTGTATTATCTACAGCTCCGCCCGGAAACCCAGAGATTCACCATGTGGGAGTACGATGAGCCGCACCGGCACGCGACCTTTTCGTTCGAGAATCTTAAGCCGGACCGCATGACCCTGAAAGGGACTTCGCTCGACGGTCATCAGATAACGGCAAGTCTTCGCCGAATGGATCTGTCCGACCCGTCGAAATTCTTGCTCATCAATCGCGGTCTGCAGTGGGTCAATCCGTATCCGTTCCGGCGGTGAGAATCTGGGCTACGGCGGTCGGCAGGTTGATTGCTACCGGTTCGGCCACAAAGTAGTTTCGGCGGGGCCGGACGTCGGCAAGCCGGGTCTCGAATCATTTGTTGGGGCGCAACATGGAAGCCGTTGCGAAGCTCTCCCGCGCCTTCTTCAGATCTCCCAATTCGCGGTAACACACGCCCATATTTGTCCAGACCTGGGCGCGGCCCGCATCCTCCAGATTGAAGTCGCGTAGCGCATTCTGGTAGTGGGCGATCGCCTCCCGGTAATTTCCCCGGGTTTGTTCGTCATAGCCAACTTCCTTATTGCTCACCGCTTCGTAAGGATACAGAGACACCGCTAGCCGGAAATGGGGCATGGCCTCGGCCGCTTTGCCCTGCTTCAGTAGCAGCACGCCAATATTGGTTTCTGCCGTCCAATGGTTGGGCACCACTTCCGCCGCGTGCCTCCACAGGGTGAGATTGTCTTTCCAATAGCCGATCTGACGATAGGTAACCAAACTCAGTGCCAGCAGGACGACGGCGCTGGCGCCGGCAAGCCAATTGACCGGAATATGATGCTGCTTCGCCCAGTCCGCCACGCCCCAGCAAACCATGATGAACAAACCCAGGTAGGCTTCATAAGCATAGCGGTCCGCTAGCGCCTGTCTGCCCACCTGCACCAGGCCTATCGTCGGCACCAGAGTGCCCAGGAACCAGAACCAGCCGACGGGCAGATAGCGATATCGCCGGGCGACCACGACCAGCGCGGTCACGGCCAGCAGAAACGTCAAAGCGCCGCCGATCTGCCACGCGCTTAGCGCACTCCCGGATAGGGGATACTCCGGCGCCATGTTGCGGGGCCAGAAAGCCTTTTCGACATAACGATAGTAGGAATAAATCGCGTTTTCTAAACGGAGCCAGAGCGCCGGCTGATACTGCCGTTGCGCCGACTCTTGGGTGGCGAGCGCAATCATTGCGTCCATGGCACACAGAATCAGCAGGGGCACCTTTTCCTGCACTAGCCCGGAGAACTTTTTGGTGTTAGATGTGATCCATACCCAAATAGAGGGACCCCGGGCTGCGGCTGGAGGTGTACGCTGCAGCGGCCAGTAGTCCCACAGCAACAAAACGAACGGCAGGGTAATAATCTGGGGCTTCGCCAGCAATCCCACAGCGAACAGGATGACCACCCATCGGAAGCGCGATATTCGCGGCTCTTGCACATACCATCGGTAGGCGCCCAAGGCGAGCAAGAAGAAGACCATGCTCAACATGGTTTTACGTTCTGCCACCCAGACTACGGGCTCCACATTCATCGGGTGTAAGCCAAAAAGGGCAGCCACCATGAAACTGCGGCCGGCATATCCGGTGGCCCGCTTGAGCACCATAAACACGAGCACGGTGTCCATGGCGTGGAACATTACATTTACAAGATGATGTCCGGCGGGCGCGAGTCCGAAAAGCTGATAGTCCAAGGCGTGAGACAGGAAGCTTAGGGGAATCCAATTGGCCATCGTAAAGCAACTGAAAGCCCAGATCACTGTCTTCCAGGTTAAGCCGTCGTGCACATGCGCGTTCTCCACGACGTAGAGATAATCGTCGAGATTGCAAAACGGGTGGTTACGTACCTGGGAATAAACCGCGACCACGACGACCACCAACACCAGGCTGAGCAGAAATGTCCGCTGGGGTGAGTCGTTAAAGAGGAATTTGTTAGGGCTTTGAGTTCCTGCTTGAGGACTGACGCCGACGGAAGCCACACTCCTCCTTTTGGTGGCCCCGAGTATATCCGATTTCCTGACGAAGAAAGCGATTACCTCAGGGGTTGGCGATCTCTCCCATGGCTGCACCAACCGTCCGGTTGCTCCGCACTGCCCAAACCAAGTTGAGCAGCAGCAGCGGTTCAACCGGCTTGCGGTACCGCCCTTCCGTGGTGGCCACATTTTGCAGTGCGAGGAACAAGGTGAACAGCGTAACGGCCACGGGAACCAGGTCAAAACAGCGGCGCCGGAATTCTCCGACATTGCTCACCAGCACAAAAACAATTAAAGGCGCCCACATCCAACGGGTCACATAGGTTAACCATCCATCCCACTCATGCATCGCGGTTTCGGGCCAGGAGGGAGCAAACAAGAACAGCACGACATTTTCACGCCACTGGGCCAACCACTCCCGCCAACCGACATGCAACGAATTGTAAGCGTTTTCCCAGTCTCCAGACCCGTGCGCCGAGTTCACCGTAAGGGTGGTCCAGGAATCCTTATAGGCTCGCCGTATCTCCCAGTGGCTCAAGGGCCACAATGGTTCTATATAGCAACTGGGGGAACCGAAGAGCAGGTCGTATTGGCTGGAATGCGAGTGGACATGGAAGTACTCACGGCTACTGTGGTAGAAGTGGACATAGATAGTTCTTGCCCCCGACCGGTGCTGGATTTTGGTTAGCCAAGTGTTGCCAAAGGGTGCGACAAAACCCAGGCCGATCTTCGAGCGAATTGCCGAAGGGAGGACCAGGACCCCGGCCAAAACAAGCGCCGCAGCGATAGTCCGCAGCGAAGGGGCCTTCTTCCACCAGCTCCACAGAAGACAAACTCCCGCCAGAGGGATCACCGTCGGTTTGGTGAGGCAGGCCAGCATCCAGAAGAAAACTGAAACTAGAAAAGCCGTGCCGCCTCCCTTCCGCAGATAGCGCGCTGTCATCCACAGAGCGACGCCTTCGACAAAGATCAACAGCGTCTCCATCATGATGTAGTGGTAGAGGGTGAAGAGTGACGGCGTCCATGCGATCAGTACCCACACCCAGAGCGCTGCGACCTTCCGCAGTCCAAACTCACGCGCGGCGCGATAGTACGTCCAAGGCATTAACACGGAAAGAACCGCAGAAGCCAGGGCCACCAGGGTCCGGTTGTCGGCGGTGAGTCTGTGCAGAGCAGAAATGTAAACCTGATACAAAATCGGGTCCGAAGTGCCGGTATAACCACCCTTGGGAAACGCGACTCCGTTCATCCAATGCCGCAGAGGATCCGACCAAAGATAATCCATGGGATTGTGCTGGAAACATACGAAGATGCGAACGCACGATCCCAGCAGGACCAAGAATCCCAAAATACGGTAGCCGGTCTGTGTCTTGGAAAGCCCGCCCATTTTGTCCCCGTTCGACCGCGTGCGCCCAATCTATAGCCGAGCACTTAGCTGGTTTGGGCACGAGTATACTTGATCAATTCCCGACCGATGGCCCATTGAGTCAATCGGCAATCGGCATCCGCTGCGCACGAACAAAAGGAAAGGGAGCGTTCGGGCAGCGAGCTGCTGACGGCGCGCCTTCCCGCCTCGAGGTCAGAGCAAAAATTAAGCCGGAGCACTGGGCTCCGGCTTGAAATGACCTGGGGGAAGGGTCGGGTGAATTAGAACAGCTTGCGGCGCAGAATGCCGGCCAGGCCGAGGATGCCAGAACCGAACAGCATGATGCTGCTGGGCTCAGGAGTCGTGCCGGAGGTGCTGGTGCTGGTGCTGGTGGTGCTGGAGCCCCAACCCACGGTGAAGGATTCCGAAGGAATCGAGCCAACCGTGTTTTCCTGCGCGATGGACGGGCAACCAGGCGAAGTGCAACCTACGCCGGAGTTCTCATCCCAGTAAGTAGGATCGCCGCTCGGGACGCTGGCGTTGCCCAGGGTCAGCCAGTAGTTTCCGTTGCCCAGTGCCGGGCCGCTGAAGTTACCGGACTCTTTGCAAACGTCGAAACCGAAACCGTTGGTGCTGCAACCGGACTGGGTCAGGCTGACGGTTCCGTCAAACAGTGTGTTACCAAAAGCCGAGCTGCCGATCTGCACTTCGACGTTCGAAATGCTGTCGCCAGGATCCAGCCAAGCGTTGAACGCGACGCTACTCAGCGAGCCGCCGCCGCCGCTGACCGTGAAGCTGTCGCTAACCGTGAAACCGAAGTTGATAGTCCAAGCATCGATCTGGCCATTGGCCGGACCGTTGTTATAGGAGCCTTGCGCCATGGCCGGAACAGCAGCCAATGTCAGACACAGAGCGAGCAGTGACAGCGAAGCAATACGCATTTTCAAGGAACGAACCCTCCTTTAGGTTCAATTCACAGTAGACCCACATTTGCCCCATAGCGAGAGAGGCTACTATTCCAAGAGCAATCGGGATGCCACGCTAAGTCCCTTTAATTTGCGGGTTTCGGAAGGTTCGCTGTGCAGGTGTTTGCGACATTGTGCTAGGCAATTTCCCTTCGAGTTGCCCTTGGGTCGGTCCACCCTGAGACCGGAAACAGGAATCCGTTGGCTAAGTGCTTGAAACCACAGTGCCAATCTATGGAGGATCGATCCCCTTACGCCCCCGGGATCTCCAGGCCGACCAGGCTGAACGGGTCTCCCTGAAGGAAGTCGGAAGCGATTGTCATGATGGGCCAACTGCCTTCGCAGCCCCGGGAACCGTCGGGCAAAAACCGCTAAACCCTACTGGCGCAATTGCTTGGCAGCCTCCAGGCATTCCTGCTCCAAGGCTGTCTCGCCCAAAGCGCGATATGCTTTTGCCATGCCAACGTAGGCGTCCCGCAATGCACTCGGCTTTCCTTTTTTGTCCTGCGTCACAACCCTGTAGTGGGCAATAGCATCGGCGTAGTCCCCGCGCCGTAGCTGGTAGATGCCGATTGCCATGTTGCTGGTAGGGTCCGTGGGAGTGATCGCAATCGCCGTGTAAAAGTGAGGCATGGCTTCCCGCACCCTTCCCCGCATCGCCAGTACCGCTCCCAGTTCATCTTCCGCCAACCAGTTGGCCTTGGTAACCTGCAAGGCGTGCGTCCAGAGAAGTTCGTTGTTGCTCCAATAGTTGAGCTGATGGCGGCCAATCAATGCCAGGGTCAGCAAGAGAATCGTACTGATGCCTGGCAACCAGAGAGCCGGATAGCGCTTCTGTTCGGCCCAGTCGGCCACGCCCCAGCAAACCATGATAAACACGCCCAAAATCGACAGATACGCATACCGGTCGGCCATGGCTTGTACGCCCACCTGCACGATACCGAGCATGGGCACCAGCATTCCTAAGAACCAGCACCATCCGACAGACAGGTAGCGATAACACCGGCCCGCTATCACCAATGCAGTAATGGCGAGCAGGACAACAGCCGCCTCACCTACATGCCACCAACTGATAGACGCCCCCGCGTGGGGGTAAATGGTCGCCAGGCGCGACGGCCAGAAGGTCTTTTCCAAGTACAAAGCGTAGGAAAGAATGGCGTTTCCCACCCGTGAGCTACGCGGAAACCAATTTCTGGCGCCGTGCTGGGCCTTCATGGTGATTACCGCACTGGCCAGGGCGATGACAAAAAGCGGGAGCTTTTCCAAAACGAGCCAGACCAAAGTCTTGGCCGGATAAATCGCCTTCGGTGGCTTCTCGGCGAAACCCTTATTGAATGCGAATGAGATGCGCTGCAGCGGCCAGTAATCCCACAGCAGCAAAACGAAAGGCAGCATGATGATCTGGGGCTTCGCCATCAGCCCCAGGGCGTACAGCAATGCCACCAAGCCGTACCGTCCCACCCGCGGTTCGCGCGCATACCATCGATAGGCACCCAAGGCGAGCAGAAAAAAGGCCGCGCTGAGCATCGTCTTGCGTTCCGAGATCCAAGCTACCGATTCGACGTTCAGAGGATGCAAGGCAAACAGCCCAGCCACCATAAAACTGCGGCCGGCGTATCCCGTGGCACGCAGCAGCACCCAAAACAGCAGCACCGCATCCAGCGCATGCAACAGCACGTTGACGTCGTGCGGACCCGCCGGGCTCGTCCCAAAGAGTTGGCAATCCAGGGCGTGACTGAGCCACGTCAGGGGATGCCAATTGGCGGCGAAAGAGGTGCTGAAGGACCACTTGACCGTGCTCCAGCTTAATCCCGATTGGACTTGAGCATTGTCATACACGTAGTCACTGTCATCGAAATTGACGAACGGATGCCCGTGGACCGGATAATACAGAGCCACGATCGCGACCACCAGGAGCAAACCGAGCACCCAGGGTCTGCCGATCAGGGCGGCAAACAGACCCGCATCGGAGTGGGAAACAACTTCGGGTTTATAGCTTACGCCCGCCGAACTCATTAGCTGCCCTCTAATTTCGAGGATTATATGTGACGGCTGGGCGGAAAATCTGTGACTGCGCTTGTCCCATCGAAATATGTACGCCGAGGTTCAGGCCGGCCGCAGGCGGTCGCATGGCCGGGACCCCACTTCAGGCTAGAAAAACCCCGAGACGAGCTCTGCGCCAGCGTCGTCCCGGGGTGAGCGATCACGTGCGCAAGAGTTGAAGCTCCCGCGCGCACGATTGCGAACTCAACCTTTGGTTGGGTTCGCTCCGTGCATTTTCGCGCGCTCAATCAAAGTCTGCACTTGGTCTTTTTGCGGATAATTCGGGTTCGTCTGGAGTAATTTCTCCCAGGCCACCACCGCGCCCTTGGGATCTTTCTTGCCTTGCCATTTCACGATTCCCAGGTTGAACAGCGTTCCCGGATGATTGGGCCGGATGGCCAGCGCCTGCTCAAAGCTGGCAATCGCTTTGTCGGCGTTGCCGGTGTACCAGTATGCCGTTCCCAGATCGGTGCGCACGTCGGCGTTGTTAGGTTGAAGGTTGAGGGCCTTTTCGTAAACCTCGATTGCCTGCGGATAAGCCTGGCTGTCGTAATACAGGTTGCCCAGTTTTTCCAGCGTCTCGAGATCGTTGGGATTGGTTTTCAATTGGGCCAGCAGCGGCTCCGCCGCTTTAGCGACCATCTCCGCCGATGGCGCTTGCTGCTGTTGCGTGGATCCAATTCCGGGCAGCTGGGCCGCTCCCATGGGAGCGCTGCCCATGGCACTGGGCGCCGAAGCTTGCACATTGTCACCCGCGGGCGATGACACGCTGGCCGATCCGCGGGCGAAGTAGCCCACCGCGATGCCGATGGCGAGCGTGATCACCGCCAGCGTATAGGCTTGCACGGTGGTGAAGCCGGCGTTGCCGTTGTTGTTTTCGTTTTGCGCAGTTTCAGACATCGATTGCTCCTCGTTGGCACTTGGCACTTGGCACTTGGTACTTAGCCACTGCGGTTTCTCTCAGTCGCGAGCCTCGCCAACAAACTGTTCAGGGCACATTTTTTGCAGGCCTTCTCGCCTCCGCTTGCACCTTCACAATCAACCGGTTCAGCATACGTCGCATTTCCCCGACATCCTTTGTGATCGCACCGTGCGACTCCTCGCCTAGATACTCCAAGTCCCTGGCGAGCAGGAGGAAGTACTCCAACTCACTCGCCGAACCCATAGCCATCGAGAGAAATCGCGCAAACTCTGGATTGCCAGACCTTCCACAACCTTCAGCAATATTTGCCGCCACCGACGAACTGCAACGGCGCAATTGGCTAATCATCCCGTAGGTCTCTTCCCGGGGAAAACTCCGGGTGCAGCGATAAACTTCTAACGTCACCTCGTGAGCTCGCTGCCAAACCGTCAAGTCCCGGAAGTCTTTCACCAAGCGCCTCGGTTAGCTGCTTTTGCCAAATGCCAAGTGCTAATTGCCAACTGCTGCTTTTCAGTTCTCGGGGCCGGCCGCAGCCGCTGAAGGCTTTTCCAGGTGAAACAGGCGGCCCACCGCGGCGGTCAGCATGTCCTGTTCCGTCCGCTCTGGAAGTTCTTTCAATTCACGGGCCAGCGAGCTGGCAATTCGCTGCGTAATATGCGTGGTAAGTGCGGTGAGTGCCTGGTCCTGGTCTTCCGTGAAAGGGCCAAATTCCTGGCGCAGAACATCCAATTCCTGCCGGCAAAGTTCATCGAGCCGTTGCCGCAGGGCTACGATGGTGGGCACCACACGCTCCGCCATCAATTTGCGACGAAAGCCCTGCACCTCCGCCTGCACAATTCTTTCCGCCGCTTCGGCGGCTGACTGTCTGCCCACGGCATTGCGTTGCACCACATGCTCCAGGTCGTCCATATCGAAGAGGTGAATGCCTTCCACTTCGCGCACCGCCGGATCGATGTCTCGCGGCACTGCGACGTCGATCATCACCAAGGGTTTGTGCTTCCGTTCTCGGGCGATGTTTTCGCCATCCTGGCGGCTGAGGATGACGTGCGGACACGCCGTGGAGCTAACCACGATGTCCGCTTTCTTCAAATGCTGAAACCGGTCTTCGTACGAAACCGGCGTGGCGCCCATTTTTTGCGCTAACTCTTCGCCGCGGGCCGGCGTACGGTTCATCACTTTGACCTGACCGGCGCCCGCCTTCATCAAGTAGTGCGCCGCCCGTTCGCTCATCTTCCCGGCGCCGATCAGCAGGACTTCCCGGCCCGCCAGCTCCCCCAGCACGTTCTTCGAGAGTTCCACGCAGGCGTAGGGAATCGAGACGGCCGATGAGCCGATGGCAGTTTCAGTGCGGGCCCGCTTGGAAACCGTAAGCGCCTTTTGCATCACCGCGTCGAGAAAGCGCCCGGTGGTGCCCGCCTCTTGCGCCAGCGCCCAGGCCTCTTTCACTTGGCCGGTAATTTCCGGCTCGCCCAGCACCATGGAATCCAGGCTGGAGGCGACCCGAAAAACATGGGTAAGAGCCACATCATCCATGAGCCGGTAAAAATGCGACCACTCACATAGCTTCACCTGGAATTCCTGGGTCAAGAACCGCAACACGGAATTGGCTGCCGTAGGAACATCTCTGGCCCACACCAGGAACTCGGTGCGATTGCAGGTGGCCAGAACGATGACCTCTTCGACTCCTTCTGAGCGTACCAGCTGATGCAGCGCTTCCATGCGACGTGCCGGACTGATCCAGAAGCGCTCACGTACGGCAACCGGTGAAGTGCGGAAGTTAAGACCAATCACTGCCAGCGTCGGTTCCACGGGGCCCTCTCATTACAAAGCGGTTCTGACCGTAGTAAGGGCACAGCAGATGCCAAACCGCGAAAGGCGATGGCCAACTATGTAAGTCACTGAAAGCGATTAACTTACCTCTGAACGAGCGCAGGCGTGCAACGGTCGTCGCGTGCCGATTCTTGCGGCATATCACCCGCTTGGAGGGTTTTTCCCCACCCGCCTATGAGGAAGTCCTAGCGAATTCCGATCGCAAAGGAGTACATTATCTTCGCCGCCAATTGCGGCACTTTTGTTCCTCTCGAACCGCAACCGTGGTTCCCTCAAGGAGATGGAAAACGAATGACACTTAGACTCTTACAACGTATTGCTCTGTTCAGCTTTGTGATCGCACTGGCCTTGCCTCCGTTGGCCGCAGCGCAGTCCGCTGCCGACACCTACAAGGGGAAATGCCAGGCGTGTCACGGACCAGCTGGCGTGCCCAGCGATGGTATGGCCAAAGCCATGGGCCTTAAACCTCTAGGCGGCACTGATGTTCAGGCCATGTCAGATTCCGATCTGACCGCTGCCATTACCAATGGAAAAGGCAAAATGAAGCCCTTCAAAGGGACCCTGACCGACGCCCAGATCAAAGACCTCGTCACCTACATTCGAACCTTGAAGAAGTAAGCGACCTGAACCCTCTTATGATTAGTGGTGGAGGCGGCCGCAAAATGCCGCCTTCTTTCTTGCTCTAGCGGGCTGCGAGTCAGCAGCCTTTTCCTCAGCTTCAACCCGCGCGATGTTTGTAAATTACCACCGAACCATTTCTAAACACTTCATCCGCATCTTTCAGGATGGCATTCCATTTCCATCGCTCTTCTTTAATAGATTGCCCAGGGCTATCATCGACAAAGACGTACTCGATGCCAGTTCCCCAAAAATCGCTGGCCCGTTTATCGCTATTCCAGTCCTGATATCTCTCAAATAGGTCTAAATACCATTCTCTCCGCTGGTCGAAGTCAACCGACATGGCCCAATGGCCCCATAACACCGTGTTGCCGGAAAATGCCGGAATCAAGCGGCTTGTCTGGAGAGAGGCAAACACAACCTCGTCTGGCTTGCTCTGCTCCTTTAGAAACTTAAAGCCATTCAGCGCGTCGTTGCTCATGTAGTAAACGCCGCCAGCGGAGTTGTCCCTTACCTCTTTGCTTTCATTCATCAGTAAATAGACCGGGGTCGAGGCTAGCAGCGGAAGCAGGACGACTACAGCAGCCACCAGACATAGCTTGCGGACCCGTCCCCTGGGACACTTGGCCAGAATCAAATCAAAAGAAATTGCCGCCAGGATGCACAACGGAATATGGGCGCCGAAGATGAGTTTACGTTGAAACCAAAATGGAAGATAAGCTAGAGCCAGCGACATAACAAACCAAATCGCTAACTGCCAGTATTCCTTCATCCATCGGCCCCCGCCCACCGTAAAACCCGCTATCCACATGAGCAAGAGAAATCCAAACCCTAGCAGGTAAGTCACGATGTTGGGACTACTCATAACGCCTTCAGCGCTGTGTTGCAAAACGATAGGCTGAAATTCCGACACCCAGACTATATAAAGCAGGAATGGGGATACCGCCATAAAATAACGAAGTAAGTATGGCAACCAGTTGGCCCTTCGTCGCGCTAGCACGATAACTACCGCAAATGCAAGCAGCAGCGGTTGGGAATAGGGATGAACCAGAGCTAGAACTCCCGTCGCTAGTCCGCCTAGCCAAAGATCGGCTTTTCGCCTATCTCGTGTCCCTCGGTCCAAGTAGAATATGGCGAGCAACATGAGCAGGAGCGAGTACGGAAACAAAGGGTTCCACAGCAACGACCAATAGGTACTCATCTCCGGCATCGACAGGTCAGCGGGAGCGCTTGACAGTTTGTTTACCGCATTGCTCCCCAAAATGAAACCGGCCATTCCGCCAAGGCCTGATGAAATACCCACCAGAATGGAGGCAACCACGGACTGAAAGGTGTTCAGGCGAAGATAGGTAACATATTTATAGAAAAGAACAAAAAAAAGTATAACTCCCACTTCTTTTACCGCTAAGTGGACGATACCTATGTCACAGCCGAGCAGCCCGCTAATCCATCCGCAGATCAGGAAAAATGGATGAAACAGAAACGCTGATTGCGGCAGCGCAGTGAACTTTATCTTGAATAGTAGCGCTCCGTGGGCAGCTTGCTGCGACCATGCCATGTAAGACAAAGAATCCTCGGGGTAGGGAGGCAGAATCCAGGTGTAATGATGGCCTGCGGGAGTGAAAGCGAAATTCAGGAAATAGGGCAAAGATGTCGCTAAGACCATGAAGCTCGTCCATCCCCAGCGGAAAGCATGAAGGCCAGTCCGGGTGATATTGACTGCTCCTTCCTGTCTGGTTGGGTCCTCGCCCGAGTCAGGCACTTCGACCGTCGCGTGCGGTTGGGGCATCGGTGGAATGTTTTCCTGACTAGACGTCATGGGGTTCGGTCGCCATGGCAAACTATGACTCGAAGTATCGATCAGCAAGAAGAGTTTTCTTCACTCTGCCGGGAAATCCGAATAGCGTTCTTACGTTGTATATTCCGTGATCCTGGACGCCGCGCCGGGGTACTGCGCGATCAATTGCTCGCGGTCGGCAGTCTCGTAGTCTGCGTAGTCGAACCCTGGGGACATTGTCGTTCCCATCAGCGCCAGCTTGCCACCGGGCGCTAGTCTGGATCCCTGCCAAACTTGCCCTCTCACCACCACCTGCGGCTGCTGTCCGTTAAGAAGATCGGAGCCGAGCGTGATGGTGCGTGAACTTCCGTCGGGCAGCAATTGCAGCATGACAACGGGATCTCCCAGGTAGAAGTGGAAAACTTCCGTGCCCGGTAGACGATGCAGGGCGGAAAACGTCTCCGGCGTGAGCATGTAGTAGATCGCGGTGCCGATGGAGCGCGAGCCGGCGAAGCCGTCGGGCAGGTATTCAGCCGAGACGGCCCAACGCGAGCGGTAGGTTTCGCGAAAGAAGCCGCCTTCGATCGACAGCGGCTGCAATTGCAGGAGTTGTTTGATTTCGTCGGCGGTCATCACGCGTACAGCGTAACATCCTGGCGGTACTCAGGTTCTGGTGTGGTTGGCTTTCCGTTTCCAGGGTCGCGCCGGCCCTGACACCTAGTCCATCGGACTGAGGCCGCCCCTGCCGGCGGCGGCTGGCACCGCATGGCGGACTTTGCCCGGCCCCGGGCAGGGAACCTCAGCCTGCCGCGTCAATGGTCGAGATATAGTCCATCAGACTGACGCTGCTCATGCTGGCAGCCGCTTGCACCGTGGCATTGCGGGCCGCCTCGGCGTTCGACAGGTTGGTGGCGGCCACGTTCATGTCCACGCCGACTGTGCTGTTTTGCTGCTGGGCGAGCTGAACACTCTCGCTATTGAGAAAATCCGCGCTGGCGACCAGTTGGTCTACGGTGCTGCCGTAGAACGCTCGTGCCGAGGTGAGCTGGTCATAGGCGGTGCGTATCTCGGTGGTCGCGTCGCCAATGTCCTGGGTGGTGCTACTGGGGTCCTGCAGCGCCGTGGTTAGGTCATTGAGCGCCACGAAAACACTGGCACCGGGAGCGGAAAACAATTGGCTGCCCGGCTGGTTTACCGCAACTGACTGCCCGGCTTCTATCTCGACAGAATTGACGCCGTCATTGCCTTGGTAAGCGATGCCACCCGGCACCCCGTCGTTTACCACATAGGGAGGCTGCGAAGTGGCCGTACCCGCAAAAACGTAATTCCCGTTGTA
>PMWW01000201.1 GCA_003165795.1 Acidobacteriaceae bacterium | reverse complement strand
GGGTCTCCCACCACGACTGAGTTCACCGCCTCGGGGACCCGGATTGCGGTCGGACGAGGATCACGGAGCAGTCCGTGAGATTGTCAACGGGTCATCTGAGGGTCTGCACCTCGTGCGGAGACTTCACCAAGCATTGTGCCACCCGCACAGATGCACGATCTATTTGAAGCGGCGCGGTCACTAGCGCCGTGAATGGAGCTGCCGTTGCCGGTCGTTGCGACCGCTGCCACCGACGGTTCGAATACCCGCACGCGACAGTAGAAAATGCCGAGAAGTTGAACCGTCAACTCATGATGGAGTTCGAGAATCATAAGTGCACCAAGGGATGTATCGACCTGGTGTTCGCTAGTTAGGTTTCCGCGATTTACTTCGTATTGCCTCTTCGATTATCCTACGTTCATCCTCGCCTCGCAGAACGCAGGCCAGCGCCAACTCTCCAGTCTCGGCGTTCTTGCGCAGCATCAGCGGAACGTTATGTTTAACCGCACATCGGGTTGGGTGGCATCGTTCCAGCTTAAATCATGCTTCCTCTGGGCGGCCCGTAATGTAAAACACGTGTCCTTTGTCGCAGCAGTAGCCGTGGAGTGGGCAAACCGTCAAGAAATATCTGGCTCCGCTCGACGTCGGTTTGCCAAGACTCAGGGAAGTGGGCGGTCCGTTGAGCGTGACCAGCGGCGGATAGCCATAAGGCAGGATCCTCTGGGGAATTCAGAGATCTACCAATACGATGCCAGCGGTAGGCTGCTTTGGTACACGGACCGACGCGGCGTAATTTCGGGCTATTCTTATGATATCCTCGGCCGGCGTATTTTAGCCGGCTTTGGATATAACGGGTCTTCGTACGAGAGCACCATTAGCTATACTTTTGATCATGGAAACCGCCTGACGGACACTCTTGATTCCCTCACGGGCGCCATTCTCAGACAATTCGATGGACTGAATGCCCTGCAGTCGGAGGTTACACCTCAAGGAACGGTAAGTTATAGCTATGATGCCGACGAAAGGCGTCAGGCGATGACGGTTACGGGGCAGCCTACCGTTCATTACACATACGATCCTGATAGTCGCTTAACTCAGATTACACAGAGCGCCAATACAGTAAGCTTTACTTATGACCCATCTGGCCGACGTAGCTCTTTAAGTTTGGCGAATGGCATCTCGGCCGCATACGAATACGACGCGGCTTCGCAGCTGGTGTCGATACAGTATCACTCCGGTGCAGCGGCTCTGGGTGATTTGGAATACACGTATGACTCAGCGGGCCGTCGGGCAGCGGTGACAGGCAGCTTCGCTCGCACCGATTTGCCAGACGCTATCTCTGGCGCTCAATATAATGTAAATAACCAGCTCACACAGTGGGGTTCGAGAAGTCCAGCCTATGATTTTAATGGAAATCTTCTGAATGATGGCGTTAACTCATATAGTTGGAATTCCCGCAATCAACTTTCGTCGATGAATGCGGGGATTACGACCTTCATTTACGATAGTTTTGGCAGGCGAGTTGAGGCGAGTGTTAGCGGCGGAAATGCGAAGGTGTTCCTGTACGACGGCGCCAATATTGTTCAGGAGTTCGCAGGGACGAGTCCCACAGCCAATCTCCTGACGGGCGGCCTCGACGAAGTGTTTATGCGAGAAGATTCGGCTGGAGTTGTGAACTTGTTTACCGACGGTCTCGGGAGCACACTAGCTAGGTGACCGGCTCTCCGGCATCACATACCAGAATGCCGCTAACCCTACGCCAAACGTATCCTTTGGCTATGACCCTTATTTCCCGCGCCTGACTTCGATGGTTGACGGCACCGGCACCACAAACTATACCTATACGCCAGTCGGCCCCGATGGAGCGTTGCAACTTGCCTCTGAGCAGGGTCCGTTCAACAATGACACGATCAGCTATGGCTACGATGCGCTTGGCCGTATGAGCGCCCGTAACATTGCCGGAGGCAACGAGGCGTTTGCCTATGATGCGATTTCGCGGCTGATTTCGCATAGCACACCTCTGGGAGTGTTCACTTATCACTATCTGGGACAGACGGATCAAGCGACCTCGCGCAGTTTACCCAACGGTATCGCGACGAGCTGGAATTACGACACCAATCACAATGACCGTAGGTTGATTGGCATCATGAACACCGGCACCACCCGCAGCTACACCTTGGGCTATATGATTCCAGGTGGGGGGGGGCCAATAATCCCTATGACATTTTGAGCCTGACTGCCGTCGCTGCTCCCGGCCATCCGTTCCACAGCCAGAATCATGTGTACGGGTACGATTTGAGCGACCGGCTGCGCTTTGACGGTGGACCGGAGGCCGTTGCCTCGGATAGCCACAGCTATGCCTATGACCTGCTTGATAACCCGACGACCATACTCAATGGCAGGGACATAATCCATGCGACCTACAACGACTTAAACGAGATCAGCACCTGGGGCGGAAATAACTACTTCTATGATCTCAACGGCAACACGTTGAGCGGTGACGGCACGCGCTCTTACAAGTGGGACGCAGAGAACAGGCTGGTCGAGATTGATTACGTGGGCAGCAACGCAAAAACACAATTCGGCTACGATGCACTAATTAAGACGACGATTATTCCTACCTGGTGCTTTCTGAGCATTGGTGCAGCAATTGCAGCAATCCGGATTGGCAGATCCCAAGGGCGCAAGCAGAAAAACGAGGCTCACCAGCGCTGACGTTGGCGTAAAGTATCACGCCATTGCTACTCAGCTTCTCCGATCTCCTCTTGACGGAACTACGCGCGCGCATAACTTCTGCGCGAAACGCAACCGCGTGCAGCACAACCGTATTACAAGTCCGACTACCTGGACGCGCCACATCCCCGGCAATCCTTTCAGTATGCCCGTACCTCAGTCGGAGCCGGCTCAGCGGGCGATTGGATAAAGATGGCAGGTATACTCTCGCTCCTGATTATTGGTGAACTCGTCAATGGCGCAGATAAGCGAAAACGCTCTGGCCATGAAAACTTGGGTCCAACTTGGGTCCAAATGTTGACAAATACCGTATAAAACCGTGCTCTATGACGCAGAGAAAAGCTATACGGGCCAACAAGATAGATATTCGTTCACTGCCTTGGGCGCAGGGGGTCGGAGGTTCAAATCCTCTCGCCCCGACCAATGACCCAACCTTCGGCTCCCAACTGGCAAACTCGACGCGACGCCAGGTTTCGGAGATATACCGAAGCGCTTGCTGAGATGGGTCGAGCGACCGAGGGTGGTTGGGGGTGCTGATTCAGATGGTTGAGCTGACCACGCTTCCCTGGTCCGCGCTTCTTGTGATGGGCAACTCAACCAGGAATTGGGTCCCTTTCCCTACCACGCTGGTAACGTCGATGTGGCCTCCGTGGGAATCCACAATGCGTCGCGCCAGCGAGAGTCCCAGTCCTGTACCGTGTCCCTTGGTGGTGAAGAAGGGGCGAAAGATGTTAGGCAGCGTTTCGGGTGGGATGCCTTTGCCTTCGTCAGCGACGGTGATGAACACGGCGCCGTCGTCATGTTTCAGCGAGACGCGGATAACGCCCGGTTTGTCCATGGATTGGATTGCATTAAGCAACAAGTTCAGCAACACCTGGTTAATCTGATTGGGGTCGTGTTCGACGGGTGGAATTGTGTCCTTGATTTCGAACTCGACCGTAATGCGCTTGGTGATGGCCTGCTGACGCGCGAACATCACCGCGTGCTCGACGGTGCTGCAGACGTCGCTGACCCGAAATTGCGGCGGCTTGGGCCGGGCAATCTCCAGCAGTTCGGTGAGAATGCGGTTGATCTGGAGGGTTTCCTCTTTTGCGTCCTTGATGACTAAGCGAGCTGCGCTGTTGGGCGGCAGATCGCGGCTGACGATCTCAATGACGCCGGCAATTCCCGCCAACGGATTGCGGATTTCGTGCGCCAGTCCCGCCGCCAGCTCTCCCAGAGTGGCAAAGTGTTCGGCGCGCGACATCTGTGTCTGATGAAGTCGTTGAATTTCTTCCCGGCTAGCCTTCAGTTGGGCCACCATATCGTTGAAGTCACAACCCAGGTCGCCGATTTCATCGTTGCGACCGCAGAAGCTGACGGAGGCGTCCATATCGCCCAAGCGTACGCGGGCAATTTTGTCTTGCAATTCGAGCATGGGGCGTCGCACCGAAACCGCGAACACCATGATGACCGCGGCGCAGACCAGAAACGCTCCCGCGGTAGCGACGGTGATGACGACGTGGCGCTCGCCGGCGGCCAGCGACAGGGAGACCAGCACAAATAGCAGCAGCCCATTCAGCAGGACCGCGGCGACCGGGAGCACCGCTTTGAGCGCCCAGCTGATGTGCCGCGTGCGCGCGACCGGGCTGGGCTCGACCGCGGGCGACGTTGCCTCACCCAGCACATCGCCAGCCCGGATTGTCGCGGAAGCGGTCATTGTTTAAATCCTAGAGAGACATGTCAGTTCGTGGTCAAACTCGACGGCATTTTGAGAGACTCGGCGAAGGCCGTAGATCCCCTCCGCTCCGCTTGGCTCCGATCGGGATGACAAGAATATGCATGGCACCATGACTGCAGACACTAGAACTCGTTTCCCAAATCTGCTTCGCGAACTTTTCAATCCAGGGCTGGCGAAACGGAACTGATTGTTTGGGGCCTTCTTTTTCCTCAGCCCGTGCCGTCCAGCCCTAGTTCCTCATGCGTACGCGTGTAAGCCGGGAAGCAAATACGTGACGCCGAGGAAGGTGAAGATCACGACGCCAAATCCCAGGATGGCGAAGTACGCGGCCCTGCGTCCGCGCCATCCGCGCGTGATCCGCATGTGTAAGTAACCCGCATAGACCAGCCAGGTGATAGCAGCCCAAGTCTCCTTCGGGTCCCAGCTCCAATACGAGCCCCAGGTCCGGTTTGCCCAGTAAGCGCCGGTGGCAATCATGAAGGTCAGCAAGGGAAAAGCGATGCAGATGGTTTTATAGGTAACGCGATCGAGCGTGTCAGCGGAGGGCAGCAGGCCTTGCAAATCGGCGCGCCTCCACAACAGCATCAAGTACAGTAGCGAAGCAAAAATACCCGTCACCATCCCTCCCAATAGGAAGGGGCTGGCGGCCAGGCTGGTCGGGAAGAGCCCATCCTGGTCGGGTGACGGGTAACTGGCATCGCGCACGCGGAGAGCGAACGCCGCCAGGACAACAATCTGCAATAGGATGCTGACGAACACTGCCTTATTGGCGGTCCCGTAAAACGAATCGTCCTTCTTTGCCCGGCTAACCAAGTACAGCGCCAGGGGAGCGATGGCTGCCAGGGTAGCGATCATGAACAGCCAACCCAGATCAGGCACGGTGACGAACAGCCGCATACCTCGCCCGATGAACATATCTGACTTGCCGCGTGCATCCCATGCGGTGACCGACAAGCCGCCCCACTTCTCGAAGCGAGTGGCGACGATGCCAACATAGATTGCACCCACCGTCGCACTGGTCAAAGCCAGGAAGGTTTCAGTCTTAAAGTTGTCTTTGATAAGAAACATCATGGCCAGGGCGAAGCTGACGGCGCAGGCGGCGTAGGCCAGCATTGCCAGAGTGACGTGGACGTGTAGCCATGTGGATTGCAGCGCCGGAACCAGCGGACGGACTTCGGACGGTAGCAATTGCATCAGGATGACGCAGACCACGGCCAGCGGCATGGTGATGCTGCCGATGATCTTTACCCCAAATTTCTTTTCGGCTATGAGGGTCAGGAGAGCGACCGTCCAGACGAAGCTGAGCAGCATTTCATAGATGCTGGCAAAGGGAGGACGTCCGGAAAGATACCAGCGATGTGCCACTGCCAGAGTGTTGGCAACCAGGCCAATCGCGGTGGCCGTGGAAGCAAACTTCACATAACGGGTCATGCCCGTCACTCCAAATCCCATGTAGAGCGCGCCCGCGGCGGCGTAGAAGATGAGCGCTACATACAGAAGATTGCTTTCGCTGAACAGGCTCCCGCCCGACTTGGCGGCGCCTAACAGGGCCACAATCAGCAAAAACGTTACCGAGAGTCCCACCAGGACGAGCAACGCGTTTCCGCCGGTCGCGGCGGGTTCTTCCATTCGTACAATCCGTGCTCGAGTTGCCATCTTGTCTTTCCTCCGTCTTGCTGTTCCATCCCGGGGCGTGTCGGGGATCCTCAAATTCTTACTTCACGCCGGCCATCGTCAGTTCCGGTTGTTCCTTCTTCGCCGAGCGCGAGATCGCGGACGCGCTTTCCAGCTCGGTGCGAATGTTGTCGACCAACTCGTTGAACTTCTGCTCGAAGCGATCGCGGTTCTTGTTGGCCTGTCCGCCAACCCACAGCACCAGACTGCCTCGCGCATCGGGCACGGCGGCGATCCAGACCCGCATATGCACCAGGTAGAAAGCTACGAACAGTCCCGCGCCCATCAGCAGGACGCCGCCCCACACCAGCCACTGTCCCGGCTCGTGCGAAACTTCCAGGCCGGTGTAATAGCCCATCTGCATGTCTCGATATTGGAAGTTGTAGTTGGTCTTCTCGCCTTGCGCGCTCTCGTTGTACGCCGGGAAAAGCCACAGCTTGGCATCTTCGCCGGTGGCTTTATCCTTCACCTGCAAACGGAACGCGGGATTCACTGGATCGTCAGAGCGTTTGAAGACCTGGTTATCGCGCACAAAGAAGTCGGGAATATATTCCGCCAAGGTGACGCTGGTGTTCGGGTCGAGGTCCATGGGCTCATTCATGGCCAACGTGATCTCGCGCGAAGCGCCGCCGTCGGCAGTGGCGACGACCTTTAGCCCATCCAGATTGCCCGTGGTTCCGAAGCTGGCCTGGTAGAAACGCAGTCCTTGATGAATCAGGGGATCGTTGACCACGATCTCCTTCGATTCGACTTCGTGTCCATCCTGCACCACCGTCAGCTTCGACCACCAGCGTTTGGGCGAGCCGTCGGCATAGTTCTCCTGCCCGGCGCCATAGCACTTCACGCTGAAGGGAAGCTGCTTGGTCCCGCCGGTGCGTAGTTGAATGCTGTTGCTGGTTTGTCCTTTTTGCAGCGCCATGAAGCCACTGAAACCGAAGAGTCCATCGATGATTCCGCCGGCGAGGATGAGAAGCAGGCTGGCGTGGACGATGTACACCGCCATAACCGAGAAACGATGACGTTCTGAGAACAAGGAGGGTTCGTTCCTGTCGGCGATGCGTTCGACCGGCCAGCCTGATTTCTTAAGGGCCCGTTCTGCGGCATTCAATCCATCTTCGGCATTGGTAATAGGCAGCTCAATCTTGTTTTGGACTGCCGAGCGAAAGTGCGAATCGGTCTTGCGATAAGGACGCGCATAAAAGCGCCATGCGTTAGGGAAGCGATCTATCGAAACCAAAATGATGCTCAGGCTCACCAGCCCGAGCAAAGTCATGAACCACCAGGCGTGAAATATGTCGGTAAGCCCCAGGCGATCGAGCCACAGCAAGGTGGTCGGGGAATACGCCTGCGCGAGCTTGTCGGGATCGGTGGCGGGACGCTGCAGTATGAACGTGCCCAACGCGGAAGCGAGGCCGACCAAAATCAACAGCACAACTCCGGTGCGGAGATTCGACAGGGTTTTATGAATGCGTTTTGGTATGGATAGAAGGCTGAAGGCCATGTGCGCTCCTTCCCGTGAGCAAGTGACAAGTGCACGCCGGAAGCCATAAAGCAAAGTGGTTGTAAGTTGTTGCTGAATAGCTGATTGCGCGGACTTCTGGATTATGGGATTGCCATGTGGGTGAGGCATATCACGCATGGCGGTGATGAAAGCGGCGCATTCGGCGGGTATTCTGCAGGACTCGCGTCGGACAGGAATTTCTCATCCGCGCGCAGTCATCCGCTTGCCAAGGAACTTCACCTTAGCCGGTGTATACTCAGTCCCAGGGCAGCGCCAATGGTAACCACACAACTTTCATTGGATCAGTACCTTAGGTCCAGTTATCGGCCCGATTGCGATTACGTGGCCGGCGAGTTGGAGGAGCGCAACGTGGGGGAGAAAGAGCACTCCGCGGTACAGGCCTTTTTTGTAAAGTGGTTTGCGGCGCACGAAGAGGAGTATGGACTTGAAGCTTACCCTGAGATTCGCATCAAGATTTCTCCTTAGCAGGTGCGAGTTGCCGACGTCGCGGTGCTGCGTGTCGAAGAGCCTTACAAGGCAGTCTTGACCCGTCCCCCTTTGGTCGTGGTCGAAATCCTTTCTCCGGAGGACCGAGTAAACCGCTATGAGCGGAGGCTAGGAGACTATCGCAAACTAGGCGTTCTCCACGTTTGGGTGATTGATCCCCAGCATCGTGGTGCATTCGATTGCAGCTTGGACGGTTGGCGCCCGGTGGATGCGCTGGTTATTGCCGCTCCCGCAGTGACGCTTCCGCTTGAGCCATTATGGAAGAAGCTTGAGGCTTTGCATTCCTGAATCCGGCTTCCCGCTGATTTTACGTTCAACCGCCATCGTCGTCCGATTAGCCGTTCTTCTTTCCACTGCCAACGCGGTACAGCGGGCGCAGGGTTATTCCGGAGAGTGCCGGCAGAGCGGCGCTTCAGCGCCGCGGGCGCTGCTGAGCGATGAATCGCTTGAGCTCTATAGCGTGCGGTGAATCCTGAACGCCAGCCTAAAGGCTGCTCGCCCGGTTTACACCACCCGTAAAGCTGGTCTACTGGGGGATTTGACCTTTGCCTGCGGGGGAAAACCCATTTCCAGCCCTCACGCGGCCCAAGAAACGGCCGTCGGAAAACGCCTAAGCGGTTCCGGATCATGAGCTTGGCTAATCGAGTGCGACGCATATCACGGCGGTACGTGACGTGCTCATTACAGATTGCTTGGGGTGGAGGTTGCGGTGAAGGCAGTACGGTTGATCCTGGGTCTGGTTCTGATCACAAGCGCGAGTTGGCTCGGCGCCGCCACCCATCCTGTTCCTCTCGACAAGAATACCGACTCGGCGAAGTGCATCGAGTGCCATGAAGACAAGGCCAAAGGCAAGAATGTTCACTCCGCCATCGCCATGGGCTGCACCAGCTGTCATGAAATCCGCGTCAACAAAGACGTCACTCGCGTAAAGTTGATTACCACCACACCGCAGGCGCTTTGCATCACCTGCCATGCCGACAAGAATGCTGCCGATATCAAAGGCAAAGTGCATCCTCCAGGGGTCCGCGATTGCCTTAAGTGTCACGACCCGCACCAGTCCGACAATAAGTTTCAGCTCCTGAAGCCGACCTCCGGCGACAAAGATCAGAACCTTTGTCTCACCTGCCACACGCAAGGGCTCGACGTTCCGGCAAAAGGCAGCCGTCACCTCGCGCTCGACATGGGATGCGAAACTTGCCACACCATTCATAAGACGGGCGACCCTAGCAAACTGGAGTTCGACTACCACCTGACGAAAACCATTCCGGCGCTGTGCATCGACTGCCACGACGTGAAAGACGCCAGCCTGATCAAGGCGCACCAGGGACAGCCCTTCGGCACCGCCAATTGCATTCAGTGTCACGATCCGCACCAGTCGGCACAGGCGAATCTGATGCAGAAGTTCACCCATCCGCCGTTCGCCGACAAAACCTGCGAAGTCTGTCACCAGCCCGCCAAAGACGGCAAGGTGGTGCTGACGCAGTCGGATTCCAAGGCGCTATGCGTCACTTGCCATGCCGAGCAGGCTGAGAAGATCGAGAAGGCGAAAGTACAGCATCCCGGCGCCCAGGGAGAGTGCGTCGCCTGCCACAACCCTCACGCCGGCAAGACTCCGGGCTTCATCCAGCCGGACCCGGTAAATGCCTGCCTGGCCTGCCACAGCGAGCAGGCCGAGGAGTTCAAGAAGGCGCATCTGCATCAGCCGGCATTCGGACAGAGCTGTGCTATCTGCCACGAGCCGCACGGCGGAGACAACGAGCACCTGCTGCGCGCCAAAGGCAACGCGCTGTGCCTGGAGTGTCATGGTCCGGACTCGCAGCCGCAGAAACTTGAATCCGAACATTTGATCACCATCTTCAACGGCAGCGTGAAGCTGCCCGACGACTACTACGTGAAGAACAAGGTTGCGATCCTTCCTTTGCGATACGGACTGGGTCATCCGGTGGAAGGGCATCCGGTAACCGACGTGATGGACCCGGCCAATGTAACCAAGATCAAGACTCGGATGACTTGCCTGACCTGCCACCAGCCGCACGCTTCGGCGCAGCCCGATCTGCTGGTGAAAGACCAGGCCAACAACATGGCGTTTTGCGATACCTGCCACAAGAACCGAATCGACATGCGGCAGACGACGGTAACAGGGAGTAAGTAACCATGCTAGCCATTCACGCCCATTCGCTGCCCAGCAAAACCACGGTCCTGCTGGCCGTCCTGCTGGCCTCGGCGCTGGCTTCGCCGAATTCGGTTTATGCCGGCAGCAAGAAGAAGACCACCACCGACACCACCGCGGAACAGACGGGTGGGCCGATCGTCGATTTGTCTAAGATCGACATTTCCAAACTAGTCTGGCCGCAGCCGCCTTCCATTCCACGAGTACGTTACACCGCCTACTTCGCGGGGATGAAGATTGACCATACCCCGGTCGCGGCGAAAAAGAAGCCCAAGCAGACCTGGATGGACCGGCTGGCAGGCGGCCAGTCGCAGCAAGAGAAATTCAATGTCAAGGATTTTCCCTTTCAGCTTCTCGGACCCTACGGCATGGCGGTCGATTCCAAGGGCCGCCTCTATGTGGCCGATCAAAGGGTGGGAGCGGTCTTCATCTTCAACACTGAAACCCGCGACGTTGAGCTGATCGCCAACGGCCAGCAGGCGCACTTTGGCTTGATCAACGGTATTGCCATTGACGATGACGATCGCGTGTTCGTCTCCGACGGCAAAATGCATCGCGTCCTGGTCTTCAATGCCAAGCACGAGGTGATCAACCAGATCCACGAGAAGCTGATCGATCCAGTAGGACTGGCGATTGATACCGAGAACCGCTTACTCTACGTGGTCGATACCCAGGCCGACCAGGTCGTGGTCTACGACGCTGACAGCCTGAAGGAATTGCGCCGCATCGGGACAGCGGGAAAAAACCACTACCTCACCACGCCCGGCGATTTTGGCGGAGCCTCGAATGTGGCCGTGGACAAGGACGGTAACGTTTACGTCACCGACACCATGAACAATCGGGTGGAGATCTTCGACGCCGACGGTAAATTCATCAGCACTTTCGGCAAAGCCGGCGACGGCCCGGGTTATTTTGCGCGGCCTAAGGGAATTGCGGTAGATGGCGACGGACACATCTGGGTGGCGGATACGGTGCAGAACCGTTTGCAGGTTTTCAACCGCGAGGGGCAGCTCCTGACCTACATCGGCGGACTCGGTCATTATCCGGGCCAGTTTGAGTCGCTGGTTGGGGTCGTGATCGACAAGAATAATCGCGTTTTTACCTCCGAGCAGTACCCCGGCCGGGTGCAGCAATTCCGCTATGTCACCGATGCCGAGGCCGATCAACTGAAGAAGGAAAGGGCTGCCGGCGGCGCGCAGACGGCGGCGGCGACCAGCAGCCAACCCGCGCCTGCGGCTGCGGCCGAGGTGAAGAAGTGAGCTACAAGTAAGAAATGAGCCGCAAATGAACCGCAGCCTGAAACCACTGTCATCCCGACCGAGGACTTTAGTCCGGGCGGAGGGATCTGCGGTTCCTCGAGTCGCGAAAATCCCTCCCACTTGCAAAATCTAAAAGGGTTACCCGGCTCCGCCACCAAAATGCGGCGGAGTCTCACACTCTCCGCTGATGACCGCAAGTCTCTACCCACCTCCCACTTAGCTTCCACTGCGGCTTTTCACCGAATTGCCTGGCGGTTTGGTTCTTTTCACCCACGTGTGAGCCTCATCACAACCTTCTCCCATTCCGGGAATGACTCGGCAACAAGCCTGATTTCAATAGCTTGAGCGCAATAGCAGCAGCCGGCTCCGGCCCCTGCGTTTCGGCGAGGCAGTTGCACTTACAGCAGCGGACGCCAAGGGGCCTGGCTTCCCAAGTTTTGCAGTCCTTATCAGGAGATCGATCCCATGAAGAAAGTAATGACACTGATGCTAGTGGTTATCGCCGCCTCCGCAGTGGCGATGGCACAAATCGGCACTCCGACGTCTGACGTCCTGGGTGCTCACCTTAACTACGGTCGCGGTTGTGCGGCCTGCCACGCCCCGCACAGCGGCGCATGGGGCAACGGCGCCAACAAGTCCGGCGATACCACTTCCGGCAATTCGATTCTGTGGGGCCAGGACGTAGGTAACCTGTTCGGCAAAACCATCCAGACTGGCAGCACCAATGGCAGTACCGGTTACGTCGAAGTCCTGCCCTCCAGCATGTCGGCTGGGACACCTGATGTGAATGGCCTCTTGACCTGCCTGAGCTGCCATGACGGCAACTGGGCCCAGGGCGCCATGATGAAGAACAAGGTCTATGAGACCCTGCCGCCTACTTACGGAACTTACAACACGATTCCGACCCTGCTGGGCAATGACGGCGATGGCACCGGCGACTACCTCAACGACCACCCGGTGGGCCTGAACGCTGCGGTTAGCTGCGGCGGACAGTACAACTGGGATTGCACCGAAACCAATGGCGTCATTTCGATGACCGGCCCGAATTCGTCGCAGTTCGTAAAGAACTATGGCTTCTTCGTCAGCCTGAGCGCCTATAACAACACCGCGGTGGTGATGTGCACCAGCTGCCACAACCAGCACCTCATGAACATTGTGAAGGTGACTAACGGTGCTAGCAGCGGCCTGCCCACGGGCTTCTACACGACGATGTTCTTCATCCGTGCGCCGTACAACCCGGCCAGCGGAACCTCCGGCTCCAACCAGACGGCCCAGTTCTGCCGCCAGTGCCACGGTGGCGAAGCCAACGAGTCGAACGGTAGCTATACCATACCGACAACCTTCTAGTCTGTCGGCTTTAAGCGAGGGGAGGGATTCCCTCCCCTCAAATTTTTAGCCTCAGGGGTGAGGAGAAATTATGAAGTACCGGCCATCAATCTGCGCAGTGGTTCTGCTTACCATCTCCGCCACATCCGCCCAGGTTGCCTCTCACGCCCCCACCCAGTTCTCAACTCCGCAAAAGACAACCATCCAACCCACTGGCAGACCGGTGGCGCGAGTGAACGGGACGGTGCTTACGGACCGCGATTTGCAGCGTGAAATGTTCACCATGTTCCCCTATGCGCAACAGCATAACGGCAACATCCCCCAAGAGATGGAACCTGAGATTCGCAGCGGCGCTCTGAAGATGATCGTTTTTGAGGAGCTGGTATACCAGGAGGCACTGCGGCGCAAGATGACCGTCTCGGCGGAGCGTCTGGGCCGCGCTGAAACGGATTTCCGCCAACAGTTCGCCACTCCCGCGGAGTATCAACAGTTCCTGAATACGGAGTTTCAAGGCTCGCCCCAGCAATTGCGCGAAAAGATCAAACGCTCGCTATTGATCGATCAACTGCTTAAGGCCGAGGTGGACAAGAAATCTACGGTGAACCTGGTCGAGCTGAAGGCCTACTACGATAAGAACCCGACACGATTTGACTACCCCGAGTCCTTCGCCTTCCAGACGATCACTATCCTGCCGCCGGCCAAGGCCACGCCAAGCCAATTGCAAGAGGGGCGCAAGCGGGCCGATGACGCGCTGCGCCAGGCCAAAGCGACGAAGAATGAGGAAGACTTCGGCATGCTGGCGGAAAAAATGTCAGACGACGATTACCGGGTGATGATGGGTTATCACAAGCCGGTGGACCGCGCCAAGCTGCCGCCCATCGTGGTGCAGGCACTGCTGAAGATGCAGCCCGGGCAGGTCAGCGACATTATCCAGGTTGAACAGGCCTACACCATCCTGCGGCTGGTCAAGCACGTCCCGGCCGGCAAAATGAAGTTCGACGATGTCAAGGACTCACTGCAGAAAGAGCTGCAGAAGAAAAAGACCAACGAGGTTCGCGCGAGCTTCGACAAGCAACTCCACCAGGGCGCCAAGGTTGAAGTGCTGTAGGGACGAGGGGTATGCTGTGCGCCGAACCATCCGAGATGCGTTTTGCGGGTTAGCCGGACTGCTGCTCTTGGGTTTACCGGCGGCGGGCCAGATCCAGGTGGGAGAACTGAGCAGCAACCTGAGCGGAGTGGTTTCCGCCGGCTACAGCGCGGATTATGGCAATGATATCGACTCGTCACATGGGCTGAGTCTAGGCGGCAGCGCCACTGCTGCCGGGTATTATTACAACCCCAATTTCGTCTCCTTCAATCTCTCTCCTTATTACGGGCAATCGCGGGCAAACTCCAACTTCCAGTCCATCTCCGACAGCAGCGGGGTCAACTTCACCAGTTCCATCTTCAGCGGCAGCCATTTTCCGGGACAGATCAGCTACGCCACCGCTTACAACAGCGAAGGACAATTTGCCGTTCCCGGACTACCTAACTACACCACCCACGGCAATAGCGACACCTTTGGGATTAACTGGAGCGAGTTTCTCCCCGGTCTACCCACCCTTACCGCCAGTTTCCAGCGGGGCAGTAACGACTATTCGGTGTATGGTGAAACCGCCAATGGCAATTCGGACTTTCATTCCTTGACCCTCAGCTCAAACTACTCCATTGCGGGTTTCAACATGGGGGCATCTTACAATAATGGGGTTTCGAACTCGCTTATACCGGAGGTTTTCCAGGGCGAGCAGACGGGAACTATCACCACCGACAACAGTGGTTTCGGGGTCAATGTTTCGCACAGCCTTCCCCTGAATGGAAATTTTTCCAGCAGCTTTTACCGGTCAGACATTGACACGGACTATCTTGGTTACACCTACAAGGGAGACTTCGATACCACGTTCGCCAGCGCGACTATGCAACCGACCCAGAAGCTGCAGATGTCGGCGTCAGCCAGCTACACCGATAATCTTGCTGGAGTGCTCTTTCAATCGCTGATCTCGTCTGGGGGTAGCGTGCTGCCTACCAACAACCTGGACTCCTCCCATGCCTGGGACCTGAACGCCGCTGCCAGCTATTCGGTGGCCGCAAACCTGCAAGTCCAAGGACAAGTCGACCGCCGCGATCAGAGTTATCTGGGAGAGAATTTTGGAGCAACCTCGTATAGCGCGGGCGTCACCTACGCCCACAGTTTGTTCGGCGGCACATTCAACACCGCGCTCAGCGTGATTGACAGCATGATTGACGGGAGCAACCAGAATGCCCTCGGGTTTTCCACCAATGCCATCTATACTCGCAGAGTCGGCCGCTGGTTTGTAGCCGGGTCGGCTAACTACGCACAGAATGTCCAGACCGTGCTGGTGACCTACATGGCCTCTTACTACGGCTACTCGGCGAATGTGCGACGCCGCTGGGGCCAGTTCAATTGGAATGCCAGCGCGACCGTCAGCCATACCGGCCTGACCAATCAACCCGGCACCGACAGCAGCAGCCAGGGCTACAGCAGCACCTTCGGATACGGACGGTGGATCAACCTGACTGGCAATTACGCCAAATCGAATGGCATCGGACTCATTACCAGCGCCGGGATATTACCGGTGAACTTGCCGCCGCTTCTGCCCCAGAACCTGATAACGCTTTATGGTGGCACCAGCTACGGCTTCGGGCTATCAAGTGCACCAGCGCGCAGGCTAACATTGGCGGCGAGTTACGCCAAGGCATCCAGCAACACGTCGACGGCGGGCGTCGGATCGGCAAACCAATTTGAGTCGAGGAATGTGCTGATGCAATACCAATTCCGTAAAATGTATTTAACGGGGGGATACGCCCAGCTTTCGCAAGGTTTCAGCGTGTCGGGACTTCCGCCGGCCAATGTATCGTCGTTTTATCTCGGAGTGTCCAGGTGGTTCAATTTCTTTTAGCGGGAGCGCGCCAGAGATCACATTTTTTGTCCCACGTCGCCTGTGCCGTTCTTCTCTTGTTGACTCCGGTGTTGGCGTCCAGGCCCAAAGAAAAGCCCATCGAGCCCGCACCTCCGGATATGGTGCTGGAAGGCGGGCGCAAGCTCAGCTACGAACGCAGCTTCAGCTCGCAGCGTGAGGTGAAGCCCAAACGCGGCTTCTGGAACCGCGTGCTTGACTTCGTTGCCGGGGAGCCGGAATTCCGCCGCCTCATCCGTCCTTACAGCATCGCTGTCGATTCCCGCGGACGCATCATTGTGAGCGACCCCGGCGCCTTCGGGGTGCACATCTTCGATTTCACCCAGCAGAAGTACAAGTTCCTCTCGCGCGTGGATAAAGGAAAAGACCCCATGCTGACGCCGCAGTGCGTCGCTGTGGATGCGCAGGACAATATCTACGTGACCGATACGGAGTCAGGCAAGGTGTTCGTCTTCAACTCCGAGGGTAAGTTTCAGCACACCCTGGGCAGCCTGAAAGGCGGCGAAGGGTACTTCAAGCGTCCTACCGGGATTGCCGTCGATTCGGCGGCCCAGCGAATTTATGTGACCGACACGCTGCGCGACAAGATCTTCGTGATGGATATGCAGGGCAACGTAGTGCAGACCATCGGGAGCAACGGCGAAGGACCGGGCGAGTTCAACTTCCCCACCGAGCTGCGGCTCGACGGCCAGAACCTGGTGGTGGTGGACGCCATGAATTTTCGGGTGCAGGTGCTGGACCGCTCCGGACAGTTTCAGTATGCCGTCGGTAAGTTGGGTGACGAGTCGGGAACCATGTTCCGCCCCAAGGGAATCGGTTTTGACTCGGAAGGCGATCTCTACGTGGTCGATGGATTGTGGGGCGTGGTGCAGGCCTTTAACCGCCAAGGAGAGTTACTGTACACGTTCGGCGAGCGCGGCACGGCTCCGGGCGAGTTCCAGTTGCCCACTGGACTGTTTATCGACCACAACGACCGGATCTATGTAGTCGATTCGTTCAATCGTCGCATTCAGATTTTCCATTTCTACGGACTGGACAAGCCGGCCAAGGGAGGCGTGCAGTGAAGCTCAAGCTGATACTTGCCTCCATAATGCTGCTGCTGTTGATGGCGGCGAGCGCCGTGCGGGCCCAGATTAGCGGCGATGTAATCGGCACGCATGACCTCACGCCGGGCAGCAGGTCGCCGATTACCGGCGCCCGTCCGGGATCGTGTTCGTACTGCCACGCTCCACACTCGGGATTGTCGACGGGCCAGGCGCTCTGGAACCAGAAGCAAACTAAGGCGACCTACCAGGTCTACACCAGCACCACCTATCACCAGAAAGGCCAGCAGCCGATCCTGGGCTCCGACAGCAACCTGTGTTTGAGCTGCCACGATGGAACGGTCGCGGTGGGAAACACGATTACCGCTGGGCAAATCACCATGATTGGGTCCATGAACAGCCATGATGTGTTCGGGACCAACCTGCAGTCGTCGCATCCTTTCAGCCTACAGTTGCCCATCAAAGACACGATCGACATCATAGCGTCGCTGGTTGCGCAGGGTAAGACGGGCGATCCGTTGGGGAAAGTGAAGCTGATCGACGGTAACATCGAGTGCACTTCCTGTCATAACCCGCATGTTCAGGCCATCGACAAGGTATCGCTGAACTTCCTAGTGCGCGACAGCTCGAACGCGCAGATGTGTCTGGCCTGCCACGATCCCACCCGGACCATGTCCAGACAGGTCAATCCTCTGGTGGGATGGGCCACCAGCGCGCACCCTTTAGCGACCAACAAGGTATCGGTGCAGGCGAACCTGGGCAGCTATGGCACGGTCGCCGCCAACGCCTGTTTCTCCTGCCATGAGCCACACAATGCGCAAGGACCGATGCGCCTGCTGCGCGAGCCGAATGAGCAGGACTGCATCGCTTGCCACAACGGCAGTTCGAACCTCAATCCTGCGATCACCAATGTGTACGCTGAGTTTGCCAAGGTAGGACATCCGTTTCCTTCGGGAAACAATGCCCACGACGCGGCTGAAAGCGTCTTGCTGAACAACAACCGGCACTCGACCTGCGCGGACTGCCACAACGGACATTCGTCCAACCAGGTGACTATCTTCCCGCCACCTCCGGCCATTCGTGGGTCGCAGAATGGGGTTGCGGGAATCAGTGCGGCGGACGGTATATCCATCGTCGATCCTTCGGTCAATCAGTACGAAAATTGTCTGCGTTGCCACGGTACGAGTTCGGGAAAAGTCGCCAATCCGGTTTTTGGGTATCTGCCGGTAAGGGCAGTTTCGGCGGGCGATCCTCTGAATGTCATCCCCCAGTTCGCCGCCACCGCTACTTCCAGCCATCCCGTGACCCACCCGCGCAGTAGTTCACTACCGCAGCCTAGCTTGCTGAGTACGATGTTGGATTTGAACGGCGGCACGACTCACGGGCGTACCATGGGCAATCAAACCTTCTGCACCGATTGCCATAACAGCGACGACAATCGCGAATTTGGGGGCATTGGTCCCAGCGGTCCACATGGATCGACCAACAAGCACATCCTCGAACGAGACTATGAGTTCAGCCAGGCGCCCGGACCGGGTCAGTTGATTACCAACCTGTACCCCAACCCTGACTTGAGTATCAAGGGTCCCTACGCGATGTGCGGCAAGTGCCACAGCCTCACCAACGTTGTCTCGAATGCAAGTTGGAACCAGCACGGCCTGCACATCAACACCGGTTTCACGTGCTCGGTTTGCCATACGGCCCACGGCATGGGCGCACGAAGCGGGACCATCTCCGGGGAGCGGCTGGTGAACTTCGACATCAACGTGGTCGCCCCCAACGGTGGCATTCCCGTTTCGTATTCGCGGGCCACGAATACTTGCACCCTGTTATGCCACAATACCGCGCACAACGCAGACGGGTCAGTCACCCGAGGCGCCCAGAAGAACAACGGGACGCCCAACGGGGCGAGTCCCCCCAAGAGACGGTAAGCTTGGCGTTGTCTACAGCTGGCTAGAACGAGTTCAGAGTTGGCATAGACCGGGTAGAGCCAGCCTCAGTCGCGCGCTGCTGTTGCAGGGTGAGTAGAACGGTCCCAGCAGGTTTTATTTCTGGCCGGTGCGAACGAACACCGCCGCGAGTTTGTCCTCATACACAAGCTGGAACCGCGAGTCTGCCTCTAAGAAGCTCACCAGGTTATTGCTCTTTTGCAAAATCACCACTCCGGCCTGGTTGAGGTAAGGGTCGTTCACGTACGAAGGTGCGCCATTGGCCGTGGTGAAGAAGAGCTCGTCCAATTCATCTCCGTAGAGATCGGTGCGGCCATCGATCGATACCGGACGGTCTGGCATGTACCAGATGAGAAAGCCACCCCAGTCGAGGGTATTGTAGAGCGGGCCGGGCGCCGGGTTGCGGCGCAAGTAGTTCGCCGCTCTCACCGGCAGAAAGCTGCTCATCGCACGGTCTAGGCCGCGGGAGTTGAAGTCTGTGCGGCCGGCGAAAACAAACAGTGACATTGCGACCAGCGCTGCCACGCCCAGGTTCTGCAGCCACGTTTCGCCGGCTTCGCGCCTGGCCTCGTCCGCCAGCGAGTCGGCGATGCAGGCCGCCGCGGGAATGCAGATGAACCAGGCATCGCGCATGGTGCGGAAGCCGACTGCGCTAGCAACCGCCAGCAAAGCCAGCTTGAATAGGTCAACCTTGCTCTGGCGCCCGACAGCAAAGAACGCGAACGCCATCAGCAAGAGTTGCACGTAATGGCTGCCCGCCCGGAAGTTCAGCGGCTGCAGCTCTCTGATCATGCGGTATGGGACCTTGGCTTGGGCATATTCAAAGATCACCTGGTAGAGGTGGTAAGAATTCGGTCCAATGCAAGTGGCGATGACGCAGGCGGCGAAAACCGCGGCCAACGGTGCCGTCGGAAGCGTGGGAGGCAGCAGCCAAGCGGGCGCAAGTCGGAAACGCTCAGCCAGGCGCTGCGCCACATTCACCGCCAACGGCAAACCAACCAGAAACAGTCCGTAGACGAACTGGATGTGCAGGTTTGCCCACAGCACAAAGATCAGCGGCAGCCAGTAGAGAAGCTGCGTCCGGCCGGTGCGATGCGCTTCCAACACCAGCGTCAAGGTCACGCAGAAGAGCATCATGGAGAAGAAGACGGGGCGCGGCATCAGGTTGAAGAGAAACGCCGAGCAGGCGATGACCGCCAGAATGCAGGCCAGCCAGAATCGGCCGGAAAGACGGCGCAACATCCAGAAGATGGAATAGGCGACGCCGAGGGTCAACACAGTGCCGTACACTCCAACGCCGACGAGGCCAAACCAGGCGTAGGCGCGCGACAGCAACACTTCATAGCCCCAGCTGTAAGCCACCCAAGGACGATCGGCTGCCGTCCACGAGAAGATGCCGTTATGGGGAACAGCCAGGTGCTGGACTATCCAATCGCCAACCTTGAGATGCCACCAGATGTCGAGGTCGAGCACCGAGAACTTCAGGTTGAAGGCAATCACTCCCACCGTGACCAAGAGGCCGGCCAGCGTCAGCAACTGCAGCCAGCGCAGACGCAGCAGCGGACGCAACTCGCTCAAGAAACCAACACGTCCGCGGTTCGGCTTTCGCTCTTCGCTTGTGGCTGGCGGCAGAGGGCGTGATTCGTCGGCGGCAACACTCATATTTTGTCTCGAAAGCAGGTGGCGTTCCAAAGAAGAACCGGGATAAGTTTAAGCCCAGCAGTCAATTAAAGACCGTCAGCGGGCCACCAAGCAGCCTGCCGCGCCAAATCACACGCAGCGTGGGGACAAAGACGCTCCCGGCACTTCCCTACCGCTCACGCCAAATGTTCATGGCACCGCTAAGTTGCTGAAGGTGCATGGCCGATCGTGACCTTCCCGATCTGGGATGTTTGGCAAACGGGGTGCACTTTACAGACGTTCCGCGGTGTGTCCGCCCTCAATCTTTCCCTCGGGAAAAGAAGTCTGCGTGAGGCACCTTCCAGGATGGTCTGAAGGAGTGGAGAAGATGGAAGAGGAAGCGAAGCAAGACGGCAAGACAAGCGGCAACTGGACGGTGACCCAAACCTACGCCATGGCGGCCGTCTGCCTTGTCGTCGGCGTGCTGGTCGGATACCTGGTGCGGGGCTCGGCCAATCCATCGGCTCAGGCGGCTTCGGCGACAGCTCAAACCCAGCAGCCGGCGAGCGCTCCTCCAAGCGGCATGGGACAACAGCCCATGCCAACCATGGACGACATGAAGCGCATGGCCGACAAGCAAGCGCAGCCTCTGCTGGCCACCCTGAAGACCGATCCTAAGAACGCGGCGCTGCTCAACAAGACTGCGCTCACCTACAAAGCCGCCCATCAATTCAAAGAAGCTATCCCCTATTTCCAGAAAGCCTTGGATGTCGATCCCAAGAACGTGGCCATCCGTGACGACATGGCCTCTTGCATGTACTACACCGGCGACGTGGACGGCGCTCTCGACCAGCTGAACCAGTCGCTGACCTACGATCCAAAGTTTCCCGGAACCCTGCTGAATATCGGCATCATCAAATGGCAAGGCAAGAAGGACGTCAAAGGCGCCGTGGCCTCGTGGCAAACGTTACTCAAGCTGAATCCCAACTTTCCGCAGAAAGAAGCGGTCGAGCACATGATCACCGAGGCGCAGAAGGCACAAAATACCGCGTCGTCTCCGGACCAACCCAAGGGATAATCCCAACTACCGTCGCATTTCTTGCGGGCAGGCAAGGCTATGTTGAATCCGACCCTGGACGTCACCGCCGCAAGCCCCGAGGTGATTATTGCCCAGCCCTCGCCAAGAATTAATTGGCTGGCAGTGGCTTATGGCGTGGCCCTGGCTGCCTGCATTTCTGTTTGGTTCCTGGCGGTGCGGGCGCCTTTGTGGACGGATGAAACTCTGTCCTACTGGCAGATTGCTGGGGGCTTCAAACAGATTTGGTCGCGGTCCGTACAGGGCAATTCGTTCGCTGCTTATGCCTACATTCTGTGGCTGACTAAGACGCTGTTCGGCGATAAGGAGCTCGCCCTCAGGATTCCCTCAATCCTGGCCATGCTCGCCGCCGTTTACGTCCTCTACCGTTGTGCGCGGGAGATGTTTGACTGGGACGCTTCGCTGATCGCGGCCATGTTGTTCGCCCTTCCCCGAGCTGTGGTGTTTGCCGCGATTGACGTGCGTCCTTACCCGTTCGCTTTGCTGGTAACCAATCTCACGATTTTCCTGTTCTTGCGCTGGATGAAGACACGTAGCACGGTGTACGCTGCACTGTTAGGAATCTCGTCCGCGGGAATCTTTTATTTCCACTATCTCTTCGCCAGTATTCTCCTGGGACTGGTGGTTTATTACCTGCTGACTCGGGCTTCTTCGCTCCGTGCCGATGTGCGGCAGATTGGCATCGCGCTCGGTTGCTTCGCAATCGTCATGCTTCCTGTGTTGCCGCGGCTGAGGTACATCTATGAGACGCGGGCGACGCACTCCTTTACCGACCCACCCCAGGGGGCATCGCTCCTGCGGACACTGAGCCCCGGCAACGGACAGTTGTGGGTAGCTGCCGGTATCATTCTCCTCGCGGTGGTGGCCCGCAAGATAACGACTCCTAACCGTGAACTGTTGAACAAGCTGCTGCTGTGTGCGAGCTTGGCGCTGGTCCCGATCTTGTGTCTGTATGGGATCAGCGTGACGACGTCTGTCCACGTCTTCATCCCGCGCTATTTGATGGTCGCTGTGCCGGGCTTGGCTTTGTGCTGGGGATGGCTCTGTAACCTCATCGATTCGCGCCCGCTTCGGGGCTTGTTCTGTGTCGCGTTTTTGGGGTTGTGCGTGTTCCAGGCCTATTCATCACCACTCTCGCGGCGGCACGAAGAGTCGTGGAAGGGATCACTTGCGTTTGCCGATGCCAATGCGGCGGAAGACCATGCGCCGCTCCTAATGTGCAGCCCGCTAGTAGAAGCCGACTTTCAACCGATGCCGGCGATCGCCAGCCAGAGCGTGCTGTATGCTCCCCTGAGCTACTATAAGGTGAAGGCTCCGGTGGTCCCACTGCCGCGCACCGTGAATGCGGAAACCAAACGCCAAGTCAGGCAGTTCCTGCTGACGGCGGGCCAGGAACGTTTCCTGGTGCTGGCTCCCTGGCCTTCGTTGCGGATCGTCGATCTTCTGGCCTACGAATCGCAAAGCACGCACACGCCTCGGGTGCTGGGAAAATTCGACGAAATCTGGGTGGTGGAGTTCGTTCCTTATTCCACTGCTCGCTGAATCAGAACCGGCGTATGGTGGGCGTCAGCCTGGTTCTTGGGCGGAAGGCGATTGGCAGGCGTCCGAGTATGTCTATAACTTGGAGCCACCTGACGAGGAGGTAAAGCCCATGCACAGCAAACAGCAACCTTGCAGCTTAGTCTTCCACACTACTTGGTGCCCGGCGTTGGCGATAGCGATAGCGATTGCGCTAACGATTGCATTAGCTCTGACTTTGACCCAATCGGCCCAGGCCCAGACCTACACAGTGCTCTACAATTTCACCGGCGGGCAGGATGGGGCATATCCCGAAGCCGGCTTGACCATGGACCGATCAGGCAACCTCTATGGCACGGCGTATGAAGGTGGAGCGTCGAACCGCGGCAGCGTGTACAAGCTGGCACACCGCGGCGGGGGATGGGTCTTTAGTCCACTCTACAACTTCACCGGACAGGAAGACGGCGGCGCTCCCATCGCCGGAGTCGTGTTCGGTCCCAACGGCACTCTTTACGGCACCACCGAATTCGGAGGTCACGATTGCGGGGAGGGATGCGGCACGGTCTTCAACCTGAGACCACCGGCGACCATTTGCAAAACCATACTATGCCCGTGGACGGAGACGGTGACTTACGGCTTCAACGGATCTGGTGACGGAGCTAACCCCGGATATGGTGACTTGACTTTTGACCAAGCAGGCAACATTTACGGCACAACCTATTTCGGCGGCAACAACAACGCCGATGGCGTGGTTTATGAGCTGACGCCGGCCAATGGCGGCTGGACGGAGAGCGCGATTCACACCTTCAACGGGACAAGCGATGGCGCAAACCCCTACAGCAGCGTCATCTTCAATGCCGCGGGCAATCTCTACGGCACGACTTTTGCCGGCGGCGCCCACGGATACGGCACCGTCTTCCAGTTGACGCCTTCCGGGTCCGGCTGGGCGGAAAACACGCTGTATGCGTTTCAGAGTTCAACCGACGGAGGGAAACCATTTGGCGGCGTAGTCTTTGACAATGCGGGCAATCTGTACGGAGCCACCAGTAGCGGGGGAGCGGGCAGCGGCGGCACAGCCTACGAACTGATGCCCTCCAACGGCAGCTGGATATTCGGTCTGCTTTACAGCTTTACCGGGTCCGCCAACCTGCCGGGAGCCTATGACAGCCTGACGATGGACGCGGCAGGCAATCTTTATGGCACGACGACCAAGGACGGTGCTCACGCCGCAGGCTCGGTTTTCAAGCTGACGCCGGCCAATGGCGGCTGGACCGAAACCGACGTTTACGACTTCGCCAGCGGCAGCGGAGGAGCAGTTCCGTATGGCAGCGTGCTCATTGACACGAGCGGCAATCTGTACGGCACCGCGTCCGCGGGCGGGGCGAATGGCTATGGTGTCATTTGGGAGATCACGCCGTAAGTCCGAACTTAGAATAGTGCGAATAGCAAGAAGCCGGTCGGGCATTTGCTTGACGAGGCCAAGCAACAGCAGGCAACCCAAGCTAGCTCTGCCTCCGCTTAAGCTATTGCGAGGTCAAGCTGCTTGGGCTATCTTCTTCGATCAAGCCAGTCTCTGGACCAATCAAGCCAAACGCAAGCTGAGCAGAGAAGCCAGAGCAGGCCCTCCGCTGGTGTCGGGCACAATCGTCAATTCCAGCACCGCCACCGCGGAGAGTTCGACGGCATAGTCTTCAACCTCGCGGGTTGCGTCCGGTGCGGCGAAGTTCCATTGCTGGCGGACAATGTCGCGCAAGGAACCTGCGGTTTGCGAAGAAAATCGCAGAACAAACTCTTGCGTCCGGGTGGTCTGCGTTTCTTCGAAGGACAACCAAATATGAGTCAACCTCTGGGGCTGATCGAAAATCAGCCGGATGGTCTGCGGCCCGGAGACCGCCGCACGCCAGCCACGTTGCTCTGCGGGCAACAGCGCAGCTTCGATGGGAAATTCGTTCGCTTCGGAGGTGACTTCGACCGCGGCTATTTTCTCCAGGTCCAGCCAGCGTCGGTCCGCGGCTGCAACTTTAGAAGCCTGCGGAATAGCAGCGATTATGCGCTTACGCATGATACTTACTCCCCGCGTCATTCCGGAGGCTGCGCGAACAGCCTCCGCTTCTTCCTGACGCCGGAACTCAGAAACATCGAGTTCGGATTGGACACCTGAACGCCTTGACTGCAACCAAAGAGCTCACCGTCCCTGATGCGGAGCTTCTGCCTTTTCGCGGACTATGGTGAAGTCTGTGTACGGGGGTTGCCGGTCTTCGCGCGGGCCTCGCCCACAACGATGGCACGTCCCGCCATGAGGGAGCCATTCAGGGCCAGGACTGCCTCGTTAGCGTCCTTCTCGGCGGCCATTTCCACGAAAGCGAATCCGCGAGGAAGGCCGGTCGTCCGGTCGGTTATGATGCTTACTACATCAACCGGACCGTACACTGCGAACGCGGTCCTAAGGTCCTGCTCGGTAGTAGTTGCTTCCATGTTTCCGACATAAAGATTTTTCATTCTTTTCCTTCAAGACTTTGAGGATACGTGGGTCAACCCCAGCCGTATCTTCCGGAACCGAGACGGTGTGACTGTCTCAGGCGAGCAATTGTGAGGGTGCTGAAAGGTGGATCGTCACCGTGAACCGCCGGAAGACGAGAGACATAAATCCGGGATCTAAGTCCCACAACTAAGACTAGTATACGCTGGGCGCGGGATTCTAGCTCATCCCCAGAAGATGGAGCGCCTTACGGGCCTCCATTCCCCGGACGCAAGTCTGACGCAATTGACCGCAACCATTCGCGGAAAATAGAATCATAACTTGGAAAGACTGTGGGGACACCGCATTGCCTCTCTACGAATATCAGTGCAAGAAATGTCATAGTCTGACGGAGCGAATCCAAAAGTTTTCCGATCCGCCGCTCGCGATCTGTCCGCACTGCGGTGGGGAGCTGGAGCAGCTGATTTCGGCGGCGGCGGTGCGGTTCAAGGGATCGGGCTGGTACGTGACCGACTACGCTAAAAAGTCGTCTACGGGCCGCTCTGCGAACGGCAATGGCTCCAGCTCGTCGTCTTCGGCGGAAAGCAAATCGGAGACTTCGAAGACCGAGGGCCCGGCGAGTTCGGAGTCGAGCTCGGAAAAGACGAGTTCGGAAAAGCCAAGCTCGGAAAAGAGCAGTTCCGTTTCCGACAAATCCACCGGCAAGAAGTAGTGGCTTAATAGTTACGTTGGACATCACAGACGAATGTGATTTCCGTCGTTCACCCACGTTTAACCGTGATCTGGGGCGGTCCGAGGACTAGAATTAATCGTGGACGAACACTCGTTCGCAGCACCGCGCTCTAATCTCCCAGGTGCTGCTTTCATAGGAGGCACAGGTCATGTCGAAAGACACTTTGACCCTCACAGACAATCGCACCAACAAAACTTATGAATCGCCGGTCGAGCTCGGAACCATCCGGGCCATGGACCTGCGGAAGATCAAGACCGGCGCTGAAGACTTCGGTCTGATGACCTACGATCCCGCATTCACCAACACCGTTTCCTGCAAGAGCAGCATCACCTTCATCGACGGCGACAAAGGTATCCTGCGCTATCGCGGCTACGACATCGAGACTTTGGCAGAGCATTGCACGTACCTGCAGGTGGCTTACCTGCTGCTGAATGGCGAGTTGCCGACCCCACAACAGGACAAGGACTGGACATGGGAGATCACGCACCACACCATGCTGCACGAGAGCACCAAGCACTTTATCGACGGCTTCCGCTACGACGCCCATCCCATGGGCATCCTGGTGAGTACATTAGCCGGCCTCTCCACTGTCTATCCCGAAGCCAAGGACATCCACGACCCGCTGAATCGGCAGAAGCAGACCATCCGCTTAATCGCGAAGATGGCGACCCTGGCGGCGTATTCCTATCGCCACCGCCGTGGTCATCCTTACGTTTATCCGGACAACGATCTCACCTATCCCGAAAACTTCATGAACATGCTGTGGAAGATGACGGAGCCGAAGTACGTTGCCAGTCCGGTGATTGCGCGTGCGCTGGATGTTCTCTTCATCCTTCATGCCGATCACGAGCAGAATTGCAGCTCCACCACCATGCGAGTGATTGGCAGTGCGCAAACTGATCCGTATCTCTCCATGGCGGGTGCGGCGGCGGCGCTTGCCGGTCCGCTGCATGGCGGGGCCAACGAAGAGGTGTTGCGCATGCTGGATGAAATCGCCTCGGTCAAAAACATTCCTGCCTACATCAAGCGGGTGAAGGAAGGCGAGCTGAAGCTGATGGGATTCGGCCACCGGGTCTACAAGAATTACGACCCGCGCGCCCGCATCATCAAGCAAGTTGCCGATGAAGTATTCGAGGTCACCGGCCGCAATACGCGCCTCGACATCGCGTTGGAACTGGAACGCATCGCGCTGCAGGACGACTACTTTGTGACCCGCAAGCTTTATCCCAATGTTGATTTCTATTCCGGAATCATCTACCAGGCCATGGGCTTCCAGCCGGAAATGTTTACCGTGCTGTTTGCCATTCCGCGCGCCGCCGGCTGGCTGGCACAGTGGAACGAGATGGTGCAGGACCCGGAGCAGAAGATCGCGCGTCCCCGGCAGATTTACACCGGAGCAGAGCAGCGCAAGTTTCCGGCGCTGCAGAACGAGAAGTCGGCAGTGAAAGTGGGAGGGTAGAGCGGCGCTTTGCCGCCGTGTTCGTCCAGTAATTAGTGGTGTGCTTGGGCCGCTGTGGAATATGACCGCAGCGGCCCAGGTTTTAATGGGGCGATCTTGACACCGCCTGAAAACTGACTCTACCGGATCTACCGAAACCGGGTGTGCTGTTGCGCCTTTTTCACCACGCTCGCCGTGGGCCGCGCAGGATTCGTGCCGGTAGAAAAATGATCGCCTTCAGCAGCTCCAGCACTCCTTCCACCGCAATCCCCAAAAGACGGAACGGTAGCAGCAACAGCCACACGATGGGATAGAGCACCAGGAAGACCAGCGCCAGCGGCCAGCAGAAGATCAGCAGAATGCACCAAAGGAGGAAGGTCAGCATAACTTCACCTGATCAATGTTACGCAAGAAGCTGGGCGAAGGTTCCGGATTATTTCCTTACATGATACCGTGACCCGGTCATTGCGAAGACAACCTTGCAAGACTGTGAACGGGCGGGTACGCTGGGAAGGAACGGTGAATTTGCCGGTCTCTCGCAGGGATAGCCGTTTAGGGAAGAGCTGTTATGCCAACCATCAAAGCCCTAATCAAGCCGAAATTGCTCGTGTGGACGCGGAATCGCGCCAAGGTAACGCTTGAAGATGCGGCGCAGGCGGCGAATGTCGCCGTCGAAGACGTGCAGGCTTGGGAAAAGGGTGAGGAAGCACCGACACTGAACCAGCTTCGCAAACTGGCCGCGAAATATCACTTCCCGCTCGCAGTGTTCTATCTCCCTGAACCTCCGCAAGATTTTGCGCCTCTCCGGGATTTCCGCCGGCTGCCAAAGGCGGAGGACCGAAGCATATCGCCGAATCTCGCCTATCACATTCGCAACGCCTACGAACGGCGCGAACTGGCGATTGAACTATCTGGAGATCTCCAAGAGCGCCCTCGCGCTTTTCCGCTGAAGGCGAAATTCAGCGACGCTCCGGAACCGGTCGGTGCCGCCATCGGAAAATTCCTCGGCATCGACAACGCCGCGCAAATGCAAGCTGCGCGACAGGGACGGGCTTTCGGTTTCTGGCGCCGCAAGCTAGAGGAACACGGTATTTTAGTCTTCGTCATCAGCGGCCCGCATTACAGCGTCGATCTAGAAGAAATGCGCGGCTTCGCGTTGGCGAAGGAAGAACTGCCCGTCATAGTCGTGAACGGCAAGGATTATAGCCAGGGCGGAAAGTGCTACACACTGCTTCATGAACTGACGCACATCATTCTTGGTGAAAGCGCGATATCGAACGGAAGCACGGGGAAGTTCGGTTCTACCGCGGAAGTGGGGGAGATAGAGCGGTTTTGCGATGCAGTAGCTGCGACTGCACTCATGCCACCAGAATTGGTGCTGTCGTTCCCGCAAGCCAAGGCCCCCGAGCGGCGCGAATGGAGCAACGACGATCTGCGCACGATTTCGCGGGCAATTGGCGTAAGCCGGGAAGCTCTGCTTCTCCGGCTTGTCACATTGCATAGGGCAACTTGGACGTTTTACAACGAGCAGCGCTCGCGATTCCAGGAAGAGTATCGTCAGACGGCGCTCGAAAAGGCGCAAGGTGAAAAGAAGTCGGTACCGATCAAACGACCGATCCTGCTGATGAGTTGGAACGGCCGAGGATTCACGCGCCTAGTGCTACGAAGTTATTACGATCAGCGGATAACGCTCAATGACGTGTCGAGCTATCTCGGGGCCAAGGTGAAGCACATCCCCGCACTGGAGCGCGCCGCATTCCAGCCGGCGGATTAAGAGTACCGATGACCTACTGCATTGACACAAGCTCGCTGATTGCTGCCTGGCAGGTAAAGGTATCCCCTCGAAAACTTTCCTTCCTTTTGGGCCAAGGTCGATGCACTGATAGCGGAAGGACGGCTCATAGCGCCTGTCGACGTGCTCCACGAACTTGCAAAGCGTTCGGATGAACTACATGCCTGGCTGAAAGAGCGGCGGACCATGTTCCGGGAACTGGACGGCGCAGTGCAGGTCGAANNACAGGTGGGTTTTTCCATTCAAGCAAGGGCACGGCTGCTTCTGTCATCTGAGCCTCAGCGATGAGTCCTAGCCATAAACCCTGGGAGAATCACTTCTTTCCCCACTCGGCGAAATCCCACGCGATCTCATCCGTGCCCGCCACTTCCGCCCGAGAGTTCGCGCACGATGGAGTTCACGAAGGCTTTGGCGTCGCCGAACAGCATCAGCGTGTTGTCGAGGTAGTAGAGCGGATTGTCGATTCCCGCAAAACCCGGACTCATACTGCGTTTGATCACCATCACGGTGCGAGCTTTGTCCACATCGAGGATCGGCATGCCGAAGATGGGGCTACTGGTGTCGGTGCGCGCCGCCGGATTGGTGACGTCATTGGCTCCGATGACGAGCGCGACATCGGTTTGCGGAAGATCGCCATTGATCTCATCCATATCCAGCAGCTTGTCGTAAGGGATGTCAGCCTCGGCCAGCAGAACATTCATGTGTCCGGGCATGCGGCCGGCGACCGGGTGAATGCCGAACTTCACGTCGACGCCACGCTTGGTGAGCGCGTCATAAAGTTCGCGCACTTTGTGTTGAGCCTGCGCCACCGCCATTCCGTAGCCGGGAACGATCACCACTTTATTCGCCGCCGAGAGAATTGACGCCGCTTCTTCGGGAGTGGCGCTGCGTACGTTGCGCGTCTCCACCGCGCCCGGAGCCGCCGTCTGTACCTGCCCAAAGGCCCCAAACAGAACATTGGAGAATGAGCGGTTCATCGCCTTCGACATGTTGACTGACAGAATAAAGCCGGAAGCTCCATCGAGCGAGCCGGCGACGATCAGCAGTTTGCTGTTGAGCACGAAGCCCATGGCAGCAGCCGAAAGTCCGGCATAGGAATTCAGCAGCGAGATCACGGTGGGCATGTCGGCGCCGCCGATGGGGACGATCATCATCACGCCGAACAGCAGCGCGATACCCACCATGAACGGATAGAGGTGCATGTCCGCGGGATGAAGCACCAGCCTTACCGCAATGCCGATGGCAACCAGCAACATGCCCAAGTTGACGAAGTTTTGTCCCTTGTAGGTGATGGGCCGCTGCGGCAGGACTTCCTGCAATTTGCCAGCAGCCATCAAGCTGCCGGTGATGGTCAGCCCTCCCAGGATGACTTCCAGTGAAAGCACCGACATCATGAAAGGCTGTACATTCGGTGCGCGCAGATAGAACTCGGCGGTGCCGACCAGAGTTACGCAGAGAGCGCCGAACGCGTGGCTGAGCGCGGTCCGCTGCGGGACGGCGGTCATCTGGACGTTGCCGAGCGGGACTCCGATGATGGCGCCCAGCACCAGTGCAATCGCGATCCACTTATAGTCCACGATGCCGCGATAAAGCAGCGTGCCGGCAATGGCCAGCACCATGCCCACTTCGCCAGCCCAGACGCCGCGGCGCGCAGTCGCCGGCGAACTCAGCCACTTCAGCGAGAGAATGAAGAGGACAACGGCAATAATGTAGGTGATCTCAATAATGAGCGTGCCAGGGATCATGGTTTCTGCGTCCGGCTGGATTTGAACATCTTGAGCATGCGGTCGGTGATGATGAAGCCGCCGACGATATTGCTGGTGGCGGCGACAATGGCGATGGTCCCCAGCACGGCTGCCAGGTTTGACTTGTGCTCGCCCGCCAGGATTATGGCGCCGACCACGGCAATCGCGTCCAGCGCGTTGGTCAGCGACATCAGCGGAGTGTGCAGCAAGGGCGAGACGCGGCGGATCACTTCAAAGCCGATGAACGCCGCCAGAATAAAAACGTAGAGGCTGTTGATAAGGTCAGTCGTAACCACTAGCTTTTCTCCTGCGTTTGTGAAACCAGCGCGGGCAATGCGAAGAACTCGCGCACGCGCGGATTAACGATTTCACCGCCCTGCGTGACCAAAGTGCTGCGAGTGATTTCGTCTTCCAGGTTGAGTTGCAGCTTACCGTCCTTCACCAGGTGAACAAGAAAGTTCGTCAGGTTCTTGGCGTACATCTGGCTGGCATGATAAGGGACGGCGCTGGCCAGATTGATAGCTCCGACAATGGTGACGCCGTTTATGACAATGATCTCGCCGGTGCGGGTCAATTCGCAGTTGCCACCGCGTTCGGCTGCGAGATCTACGATGACGGAACCGGGCGCCATGCCGGCGACCATTTCCTTGGTCACCAGGACAGGCGACTTCTTGCCCGGAACGACCGCAGTGGTAATCACCACGTCACTTTCGGCAACGACCTTCCCCAGCAATTCGCGCTGCTTCTGATAAAACGCCTCGTCCTGAGCTTTGGCGTAGCCGCCGGCATCTTGCGCATCGGCCGCCTCGATGGGGAGTTCGACAAAGCGCCCGCCCAGGCTCTGCACCTGCTCCTTGACGGCAGGCCGCAGATCGTAGGCGGAAACGACGGCGCCCAATCTGCGCGCGGTAGCGATGGCCTGTAGTCCGGCGACGCCGGCGCCGATCACAAGAACGCGTGACGGCGTGATGGTGCCTGCCGCAGTGGTCAACATGGGGAAGATGCGGGGCAGCTTGTCAGAAGCGACCAACACGGCTTTGTAGCCGCAGATGGTCCCCATGGAAGACAACGCGTCCATGCTCTGCGCGCGAGTGATGCGAGGCATCAGTTCGACGGAGAATGAGGTTGCACCGGTGGCGGCAATTTCCTCCAGAGTGTGAACGTCACCGAGTGGCCGCAGAAATCCGATGAGCACCTGACCGCGGCGCAACAGTGCAAGATCGGCTTTGCCGGTTTGATCGTTGGAGCCGTAAGAGAGCACCTGCACAATCACGTCGGCGGTGCTGAACACGTCGCCACGGCCGGCGAGAACCTTGGCGCCCTTGTTGACGTACTCCGCATCGGGATAACCGGCTTCCACGCCGGCTCCCGCCTCGACCACAACCTCGATACCTGCCTTCGCCAAGCTGGGAACCACGCCAGGCACCAGCGCTACACGCCGCTCCCCCGGAAAACTTTCGCGGGGAACACCGACAATCATGAGACCTCCTGCTGACTTAACATCGCACTCCCGGTGCCCAAGAGCTGACGAAAACAGGAAAGCAACCGGAAATGAGCATTCTACGCAGAGTCTGGGGAAAGTCCAGAGTTCTCATAAAGTTGAGGCTTGGTCAATAGGAGGGGGTTGCACGCGGAGGAACGGAAGCACGTTCGGAGTCTTACGCAACTCGCTGGTCGAGCGATCGACATCTAAAGGTTTTGTTCCCGCAATAGGGGAATTGCGGGTTGCGGTCTTACGGCGGCCGGAGCGCCAGGCGGGACGATTTGGTGTAATGCAGGGATTATTTTGCCGAGTAGTGAATCAGTAACCCAGGTCGAAGCCATGTACCGGTTCGGGAAATGCTCAGCTAAGGGCCTGTTTGCAAAGATGTTAAAGCTCGAGGAGTAGCATAACGCTGATGTCCAGCGATGGCGGTTCGCCACTGATTGTGGTCAAAATACAACAGTTCTGGCGCGGTTGAACCTGTAATCTATTGTGAGCGTTGCGGTTAACTGCCCAGGATTGATTTACGAACGAACAATTCGGAAACCTGCCGATTGTAGCGGAGTCGGCCTGCACAGTGGAGCTCCGGTCCATCTAAGAATGCTGCCCGCTGCCCCCGGCACAGGCATTGTCTTCCGCCGCACCGATCTTGACAACTTTGAGGTCGAGGCCATCAGCCGCAACGTGGCCCGTGTCAGCTACGCCACCAGCTTGATGAAGAAGGGAGTGCTCATTTCGACGACCGAGCACCTGCTGTCGGCCTTCATCGGGATGGGCGTCGACAACGCCATTGTGGAGCTCGATAACCTCGAAGTCCCCATACTCGATGGCAGCGCGAAGCCGTTCATCGAAATGCTTACCAGCGCCGGTCTGCGTCAGCAGCGCCGCAAGCGCGTCTATCTCAAGATCCTGCGGCCTTACGAATTGCAAGAGGGCGACAAGTTCATCGGCGTCTATCCCGCGGAACGTTACTCGGTCAGTTATGCCATCGATTTCCCGCATCCCCTGATCGGCAGCGAACGTTTTCAAGTCGAGCTGTCCAATGGCAGCTACGTCACTGACATCGCCTCGGCGCGAACGTTTGGTTTTCTCGAGCAGGAACGAGCCATGCTGAACATGGGCCTGATTCGCGGCGCCTCGCGCGAGAACTGCGTGGTGCTGACGCGCGATGGGATCGACAATCCTCCGTTGCGCTACCCGGACGAATTCGTCCGCCATAAGGTGCTTGACCTCATCGGCGACCTGGCTCTCTTCGGCAAGCGGATTCTCGGCTACGTGAAGGCGGACCGCGCCGGACATGCGCTGCACACTGCCATCGTCTCTCGCATCCTGCGCGATCAGAGCTATGCCGAGGAGATTACCCTCGACGAAGCGGCAGTTGCCGACTGGCCCATCGAACACCTGGCCGTCGCGGACTAGCTCAGTCGTCTTTGCGGCGTCCTGCCGCGTACCTTGGGCGTCATTCTGCGGCACCCATTCGCGCGCTAACATGAACGTGTGGAGAAAATTGTCTATCTGTCGCTGGGATCGAACGTCGGCGACCGCGAGGCCAATGTGCGTACTGCTGTGGAGAAGCTGGCCGAGCTGGGCAAGGTGGTTGCGGTGTCGTCGCTTTACGAGACCGAACCTGTGGACCTCACGGCGCAGCCCTGGTTCCTGAATTGCGCCGTGGCGCTGCGGACCCACCTCATGCCGAAGCTCTTTCTGGCGAAGGTGCTGGCCATCGAACAGCGGATGGGTCGCCGGCGACTGCAGCCCAAGGGACCGCGCACCATCGACATCGACATTCTGCTGTTCGGGAATTCGGTGATCAGCACTCCGCAACTGGACGTGCCTCATCCCGCGATGCATCAGCGGCGATTTGTGCTGGAGCCGCTGGCGGAAATTGCGCCCGACGCGCGACATCCCATTTTCAAGCGCACGGCGCGCGAAATGCTGCAGGTGCTGCCCCACAACGTAGGACAGGTGAAAAAGCTGGTGCGGAGCTAGAGAGAGTTCCCGTTGTCAGAATGGCAAGAGTGCTAGGTTTTTTTCTTGGGCCGGATTGGCGGACTTCGCGATGTCCCGCACCATTTTGTCGATGTCCTTCTGCTGCTGCTTCATCGATTTCTCGAGCTCGCGGCGTATCTGCTTCATCTCTTTGTCGCTGGGCTCAAGCTGCGCCAGCATTTCCTGCTGACTGTCGAGCTGCGGACCGATATGATCGATTTGGTCCCGCAGGGCCTGAGCTTGGGTGTCGAAGTTCAGCCCGTTCTCGCCATCGAGCCGGGAGCTATCTCCCGGGCCGGGAAGATTGATCACCAATGTCTGTTCGTGCTTTTCGCGCAGGATTCCGACGGAAACCCTGGTGGCGTTGGTCTGCATACTGCGTTGCCAGTCGGCCATATCGCGCACGGTCTCGTTGTTTACTTTCAGGATGACGTCGCCGGCTTTCAGGCCAGCGGCAGCGGCGGGACTGCCTCCCTCGACCGAGCGGATCAACACCCCTTGGCCGCGAGCAACGCCGAAGAAGTCAGCCAGCTGTGGACTCAGGCTCTCCACCACTAAGCCGTGGCGCGCGGAAAGGATGGCGAACGAAGGTATTTCGACATCGGGAAGATACGCCCGAGGCGGCAGGGGAGGGGACATGGCAAACGATTGTGCGCCTCGCACGTGGGAAGCGACCGACCAGGTTCCCAGAGTTACCTTCACATCTTTGCGCTGGGCGTTGCGGACAATTGTCAGCGTTACCGGCTTTTGTGGAGGGCTGCTATGGATGAGGCCCTGGAGTTGCTCAGGACCGTCGATCTTGGAGCCGTTGAAAGCGACGACAACATCGTTCTCCAACAGGCCGGCCCGACAGGCGGGACCGTCCTGGTCGACATAGGTGATGACCACGCCCGAGGAATCCTTCAACCTTAAAGCAGATGCCCGCTCCGGCGTGACCCCAGTGATTTGCACGCCCAGGTAGGCGCCGGCATGAGCTTCGGGCCAACTGGCTTGAGGCGAGGCTGGCACGGCGGCCGCCGGCAGAATCGTGACGGCAATGAATATGGCACCGAACAAAATATTGCGGTTACGCATAAAGTCCTTCAACCTTGAATCTATTCCGGGGCCAAAGCCCCTCCGTGTTTCCATCGACTGGAACGCTGGCCTGAAGGCCAGCTCTACCCAAACCTGTAATCCCGCAAACGCGGCTGTGCGCTTGCTGGGTGGCAATTATTGACATCTGCGAAAGGCGATTTGCCCGATCGTAGTACGAATGCGCAAGGCCGGGCCACCGCCGTTCAGCGCTCCTTCAGCCGACATCGACGTGGGAACCATGTTGCCGCCTTGCTTGGTGATATTCAGGCCGGGCAGTTCAGACCAGATGCCGCGTCCGCTCGCCATGTCTGACGTGGCATGGACCGTCACCGGCAAACTGCTGGAGAAACAAACGGTCACGTCACCCGACGCAGTGTGCAGGAAAGAGTCGGCGAACCCGCGGGTGCCGATAAATTGCACGGTGATGGAACCGGCCCCGGTTTCCACTTGAGCGCCCCGGCCCAAATTGTAGAGTTCGACACTGCCGCCGCCGGTTTTCACCGTTACAGGTCCGCGCGCGCTGCCCAGGCGCACGCTGCCGCCGTCGGTTTCAGCCTGAACCGCGCCATCGACTTCGCCGAGATTGAGATTGCCGCCGCCGCTGGTGACATGCAGATCGCCAAAACACTTCTGCACCTGAATACTGCCGGCTCCGGTTTGAATGCTGGAGGCGCGCGTCGATCCGACATACACGCGGCCACCACCCAAGTTGACCTGCATCTCGCCGGCGACGTTGTTAACATGAACGTCGGCCGCCCCGCTGGTCACGGAAAAGCTGCCGCCCAGATTGCCCGCCTCGACGTTGCCGCCACCGCTGCTGATCTTCACTGGCCCGGCCAGGTCATCGAGCCTGATCAAGCCGCCGCCGGTGGTGGCCACGATGTTGGCCGCGAGCGAACTGAAAGCCAGCGACCCGCTGCGAGTGTCGACCTTCACCAAAGCCACGTCGCGCGGGACTTGCACCAGGAACTCGACGCCGAAGCGCAGCAGGCTTTTCTTGGTTCGGCCTTCGATGGAATCGCCTTCACCATTCTTGCCGGCAGAGATGCGCATCTGCTCGAACTGATGGCGGGCGGCTTTTTCGGTGGGAGCGTAGGAGCGTTTGCGAACGGTGTAGGAGATGCGCGGCGAATTGCCCTGCACCTGCACCGAACCCAAGTCGGTGGAGATGTGGATTTCGCGCGCCACGGGCAAGGTGCCGGTGATTTCTTCGACCCAGGAATTACCGTCTCGATAGGTGCGAGACTGCTGCGCCCAAAGCGGAATAGCGATCGCCATTAGCAACGATGTCATCACCACAGAGACACCGAGACACCGGGACGACGAATAACAACGTTCGCTCCGCGGCTTTGTGTCTGTAGGGTAAATCCGGTCTTGCTGGTTTGTACGATCTGCCATTTCGTTTGTGTCTGCCGTTAGTCGATTGTGGGCATCGAGTCCAACTCGCGCTTGGATTCAGTGCGAATGTAATCGCTGGGATCTTCCTTGGCCAACTGCTGCAGAGCCATGCGTACGCTGCTATCGGCCCGCACCGGCTCCAGGGCGTGCAGCGCGCCGCTGCGCACACCCAGATTGCTGTCGTCCAGCAAAGCGCTGAGCACGGCATTGCGAACCCGAATGTCCTGCTTCACATACGAGCCGACGCCGTCGAGCGCCTTCAAGCGCACTCCCGGATTGCTGTCATACCGCAACGCGTAAATCAGCGCTTCGCGCACGCCGGGATCGTCAGGCTTGCTGGACAGCACATCCACCGAATTCAGCCGCACCCCGGAGTTGTAATTGCTCTTGGCCGCATACTTCAACAGCTCCTGAATTTTCGGATCGCTGGCTGGACCTTGTACCGAGTCCGGAAGAAGCCGGTCGTAGTGGATCTGAATGTTGTCGGAATTGGGCTGGCGATCGATGGAGGTAATGCCGGCGATGGAAGCGCCCTGAATCGAAGCGGGCTGGGCGGGTTTGGCTCCGCCGAGCGCACGGTACATGGTGCCCAGACCTCCGCCGAAACCGACGATCACCAGGACCGCAGCCAGCGCGGGCGAGAAGCGCATCTGCCGCAACCATGCCGTAGGATCGAAGATAAAGCGGTGATACCAGGCGCGATGCTGCTCGGTGTGTTCGAGCGCTTCCTGCAGGCGCATGCGCGCCCCAGCCAGAAAGCTGGCGGAAGGCTCTTCCACCGGCAAGACGTTCATCTGCGCCTGAAATTCCTGCTGGGCGGCAAGCTCGGCGGCGCAGTTGTTGCAGCGCTGCAGGTGCTGCTCCAGCTCGTGGCGAGCATCGTCAGCCAATTCGTTGTAGAGGTACAGGCTGATGTTCTGTTGTACCCAATCGCAATTCATAAGAACCTTCTTTAGCCGCTAGCAATTAGCCACTAGCTCGAAAACCGAACTCCTTGAACGCTTGAATCCGAAACGCTTCCAGCCGAGTAACTTCAGGGGCTGAAGAGACTGTGTCGCAACCGTGCCGCCGCTACGCGGCTCAGGATTATTTCCCACTTTACCCGGCGCTCAACCACCACAACTCGCACAAAAGCGGTGCGAGTTGGGGACCCCGGTCNNCGGCTGGTTTGATAAATTTTCCAACCCTTTGTTCCACTGCAAAATTTCTGCCGCAGTCGCGACACAGTCTCTAAAGCCCGACATTCAAACGATTCGTACGGCACGGCTGAAGCCGCGCCCTTTCCAACCCGATTTATGAGAGAGCTTCTAGTTGCTAGTTACTCATCGAACATCCTTCAGTGCGGCGCGCAATTTCTGGGTGCCGCGGAACAGCGTGTTCTTGGCCGTCTCTTCCGTCGTGTTCAAGATTTCGCCGATGGTGCGCAGCTTCAGTCCCTGGTAATGCTTCATTTCGAAGACCATGCGCTCGCGCGGCGTCAGCTTGGTGAGGGCCTTGGCGATGCGTGCTCCGAGCTCGCGGCGCATGAGATCGCGCTCGGGGCTGGCGCCCGATCGCACGTCGGCAACCTGATCAAGCATGTCGTAGGTGCCGCCGTCGGAATCGGTCGCGATCCCCGAGTCTTCCTTGCGCACCTGGCGCTTGCGCAGCAGATCGAGGCAAAGATTGGTGACGATGCGATAGATCCAGGTATAGAACGAGCACTCGAAGCGGAAATTACCAATGTTGCGATAGGCCTTGAGGAACGCGTCCTGGTAAATGTCCTGCGCATCCTGCTCGGAGCGCGTTAGGTGATAGGCGAGGCGAAGGACGGCGCCGTCGTATTGGCGCACCAGCTCCTCGAACGCGGCATGATTGCCACGCTGTGCTTCGCGGATCAACTCCGTGTCGTTCATGCGGCTCTGGAACTGCCCCACCAAACTCCCCCGATCGGAGGGAATAGAGGACGCTTTGTCCGTCTCCCGCCACGCCTCAGGAGGACGGAGCCCCGGGACACTCGCCCCACCACGCGCACCGGCGCGCTTTGGGAGTCCCGGGCCAACCGTGAGAGGAACTGCAACCGCTTCGGCCGGCATGCTGGTTTCTACCTAATTAGCAATTAGCAAGCCAATTCTTGTGCCTGCAATTACATAGACGAGCCCGGGAAGAAACCGTGAGCGCCATTATAGCCGGTCGGATGGTACTTACGTGGAAAGAGATGCGAGGGCCCAGGCGAGGGAAAGGAATCGGTTGAAAGGGCTGCTGAAAAAAATCGGGAAGGCGGATGACTAAATAGAAGGCTTACGCGGCAAAGCTGAAGCTGGGCGCCTTCAAACACCGATGGGGGGCGATTTTTCGGCAGTCCATAGAGCTGGCGGAGCATGATTGGCCAAGACGATGCTGCCTGGCGGCAGGATTGGCGCCGGCGGAGCAGCCGGAGATGCGGCCTTCCCACAACACGCGTGGGCCGATTCGGGCGATGCCGACCACTTGCGGCAGCACGCTAGTCCGCAACCGTTGTGGCCGGTAGGGAATGGTCACCACTCAGAAAAGACGCAATGTATTCCAGTGCAAAGATGAGGCCGCTGGGGCCCTGAAACCCGGCAACCGCAGCTTCTTCATTCAGCAAGGGAGACCACCCTGGATGCAGATCCAGAAACTCAGCTTGTTCTTCGATCGTCAATATCGTCATGGCTATGGTGGGGGTCGTCTCGCGAGCGCGGGCGACTTCCCATCCCTCCTTGGTTATCGAATAGGTATATTCACGGGCCACGTTTCGCCTCCGAACTCATGATTGACTTATCGGCAGACGCCGCCACGGCCTTATAGAAGGTGTTTTCTGTTGGGCAGACGTTTCAGGCAACCTGATTCGTGTCTGCAGTCGTTCCTTGGGAGCTGGCGATCAAGACCAATCTCGGCAAACTTGGAACCCAGACCCTGCTGGCAAATTGGGCCGCAAAGGTCGCTGAAGAGGGCTTCTCCGAGCTGCCGATTGATTGCGGCGACGCCATCAGGGCGGGACTCTTGCCTGGGTATCACAAAGATCCGTTTGATCGCATGCTGGCTGCGCAAGCTCAGGCCACTGGCCGGCCGATCATCAGCCCGGATCGGGTCTTCGATGCCTACGGAGTGCGCCGCATCTGGTAAGCGGCGTACCTAACGAGTTGCCAGCACGACCGCAGCATCGGCCGCCGCGCTTTTGAGCTTGGCTGCATAGGCTGAGACTTCGCCTCCGCCATTGTAGAAATGCGCGAAGCTCACAAAATCCTGGTTACGGAGATAAGTGAGCAGTTCACCAGTACGAGGAGCGAGCTGACGGGCGCAGAAGTCGAAGAAGCCGAGCACGTGGGCGTTCTCGCCGTGCTGGAAGGCGTCGAACATGTTCGTCGCCGAGGCGTAGCCAAGCATCGAGTAGTTCGATAGCAGGATTTGGCAGCCGCCGATGCTGGCGCAGCGCAGCGCGACTTCCGGCGAGGAGAGCTTCTGCGCCAGTTGCAGAGCGGCGTACTCGCTGGCGCTATTGGTATGCACTGGCGCAAAAGACTGCGCGTCGGCAAGACGGAAGGCGTGGTTCTGCCAAGCCTCGCCGCCAACTCCGTTGTGGCCGCCGCATTGGAAGTGCGCGTCGAAGCCGGCGGGATTCGCATGACCCCAGATAGCGAGAAACTTGCCCACCTCGAAGCGAAGGAGGGCGCGGTCGGGCGTGAATGGCCGCCCGCTGCTCTCCACAAACCAGACGGCAAGAGCGGCTGCGATGGGTATGTTGACGATCGCGGCGAGCCGGCGGAAGAGATTGCCGAGCCGGTTGTAGGTTGCGGCAACCGCACGCTGAGTGGCGGACCAAGCTGAATTTGCTGCGAGCCGCGGCGTGGCTGGCGCAATGGATTGTTGCAGCTCGGGCGTCTGGCTGTAGAACTGGGAAGCTGCCGGAGCAGGATTGATTGCGACCAGAGTGGAAGGCACACGCGTGCCCGCGACAGGTTCGCTGACGCAAACTGCCATGATGGTTTCTCCTAATTGTCAGGATGGTTGAGAGATGAGGGTTAAATGATTCTTGGATTGGAGGCAGTCTGGCCGATGGTTTCGAGGCGGCCCAGAGGCCAGGCCCCGATTATTCCAAACGGCTTGAACAGAAGCGCGAAAACGTGCTGCCCGTTCCGCAGCTCAGATTATTTTCCCAATTGCCCGCAAGCTGGCGCCCGTGGCTAAAATCATCTGGCCGCAATGCGGCTGGAGGGGATGCCGATAAACAAGCTATGGCCCTGCAAAAAGCAAAAGGCGGGAGCATGGATGCCCTCGCCTTTCTTGATCTTATATTTTCAGTATAGCACATTGGAGGGGGCTTTGGCTGGTAAGGAGCAAACTTTATTCTGCTTTCTGAATGTGTAGTTTACAAACATGTATGCCACTTTTATGGTATTGACAAGGATTTTCCTGAATCGGAAAGAAGCGTTTCAGACTTCGACGTCTTTGGCTAATCCCGCAGTTCGGCTTATGATCGGCATCGCGGCGATCGGGAGCGCCATCGTTTGAAACGCCAATCGCGAAACCGTTGCCTCGTCCTACTGCTGGTTCTCTTGCCGGCATTTGCTTCGGCGGACAAGCCGACGTGGGCGCGGAAAGGCACGGGCTTTGCCGGAGTCTGCCGATCGGGGAATTGCAGGCCGCTGCGAATCGTGGCGCCCGACAAGTCGAGCGTGGTGGAGGTGCTATACCAGGACGGCAACGCCTACCTTCGCGTCACTGGCCCAGGCAAGCAGGTGCGCGAGATTCGAGACGTGAGCAGCAGTCCGTCGAATGACTTCCTGTGGGCTCCCGACTCGAAGGCATTTTTCGTCGATGGCAGCGAGGGCATGACCTCTCCCGCTTTCGCGCAGGTGTACATGCTCGACGATGCACAACTGCGTCCGCTGGATGTGACCCGCCAAGTCGAACAAGACATGGTGAAGACTTACCCTCCGTGCAAGGCGGTTTATCTGGATCCGGCCAGTTGCCGGAAGATCGAGCAGAATCCCGAATACAACCTGACGGCGATCGACTGGATCGAGGACTCGTCGGCGATGGTGGTGATGGCTGAGGTGCCATGCACATCAAATTACGGCGGCATCATGTGCCAGGCGATGGGCTACGAGGTGGAAGTGCCGAGCGGGAAAATTCTGCAGCGGATGACGCCTGAGGAGTTCAAGGCGAAGTGGCAGAAGAGCATGGCGCAGCGCTTCAGGGTGCCGGAGAAGGCGCAGTATCAGAATTGAGAGATGGCGGGGCAGCGAAGGGGCGCACCTTTAGGTGCGCCGTAGGCGTGAGGTTTATTTGTTGTTTCATTCCTTCACCGACTATTAGTCGGCAAGGAATTTTGCCTGTTGACATTCTCTGCCGCTGGCTGAAGCTGGCTCCGAATCAAAACAAGCCGTTTGCGGCGCAGCTAAAGCTGCGCCCCTTCACCAACTAGTCGCGTCAGCAGCGAAACTCTTACGCTTCGGCGCCGGATTCTTCTTCGGCAGCGGCGGGCTCGGCGGGCTCGGTCGACGCTTCCTTCTGGATGGTCACCTTCACCGGCACGATGACGTCTTTGTGCAGCTTCACCGGCACTTGGAACTCGCCGACCGCTTTCAGCGGCTCGTCGAGTTGGATCTTGCGGCGATCGATGTTAAGGCCCTTGTGCTCCAACTCGCGCGCAATGTCGGCCGAGGTGACGGAGCCGAAGAGCTGCTCGCGCTCGCCCGACTTGCGGACGAAGAGCAACTCGACGCCGACTAGCTGCTTGCCCAGCGCTTCGGCATCGCCTTTATCGCGGGCGAGGCGGCGCACGGCAGAGGCCCTCATCTGCTCGATGACGGCGCGATTGGCCGGGGTGGCCTCGATCGCCAGTTTCTTGGGAAGGAGAAAGTTGCGGCCATAACCTTCGGCCACTTTCACCACGTCGCCGCGAGAGCCGAGCTTGGATACGTCTTCTTTCAGAATGACTTCCATGAGTAGAACTCCGTTCGATCTAATTACCGGGGCTTCGTCGTTCCCGGCGTCTTGCGGCACGGCTGAACCCGTGCCTCCTGATGTGTCGTCCTTACGGGACTCCGAAGTTGCTTAATCCTGCCGACCCACCGTTGAAACCGTGGGCTAAGATATTTCGTCCCACATAGTGGGACTGGTGCGTTGGTGCTGCGAGCAACGTGCCTTTAGCAAGTTCCCGCTGAATCTGTGTCTCCTAAGCGCCGGGCCATGATCTGCATGTGCCACAAAGTGACACCCATTTTTCATTGCGGCAGCCTGCGTTCCTGTACGACCCCGCCGAGCCTGAACGCCTTGTGCCGTCCCTAAAGGGACTCGCACTAACGAACCATGTTTACCCAGGGCTTACGCCCTGGGCTAAGATTGTTCCGCCCTTCGGGCTCGCGCACACTACGACTAGCACCTGGCCCCGGAGCCCAGACCCCTGCCTTACCTTCCGCCGAACGGCAGCAGGGCGATGTTGCGCGCCTGCTTGATGGCGTCGGCCAAGCGGCGCTGGTGCGGCGTGCACACGCCGGTCAAACGGCGGGGAACGATCTTGCCGCTTTCCGCCACGAAGGCGGAGAGCAGGCGCACGTCCTTGTAGTTGATGCCGTCGATTTTCTCGACGCAGAATTTGCAAACCTTCTTGCGACGGAAGAATTTCCGTCCGCCTTCGCGGGGACCGCCAGGGCCACTGCCGGGACGTCCTGCAGGCCGCGGCCCACGAGGACCACTGCTACCTTCGCGCGGACCGCTGCTGCCGCCTTCGCGCGGACCGCTGTCGGAACGCGGTGCGGGAGCGTCGCTGCTTGCTGTCTTAATGGGTTCGTCTGCCATGATTCTCCTTCGGGCTGCGATGAGCCCCAATCTCTTGCTAAGAGGCGCGAAGCCCCAAAACCTAATCTGCCGTCCCTACGGGACTCGGATCAATTTCCCACGTTACCCAGCACTCTGCCGGATACTCGCTCTTGCCGCCGCGCCCGGACAAAACCAACTACACGCTGGCGGGCGTTGACTCGGCATCTTCTGCGGGTGCGGTTTCCGGAGTCAGCGGCTCCGGCAGGGCTGCGGCTGCGGCCTCGGCGGCCGCTGCGGCTTCCGCCGCTGCTGCAGCCCGGGTCCCTTTGCCCCGAACCTTGGTGTCTCGCACGGCCTTAATCTTGGCCAGCCGCTTCTGCTCCTCGTCGACCCGCACGGTGAGAAACTTGATCACCGGCTCGGCCACGCGCAGGCGACGCTCAACTTCTTTCACCATGCCGCCTTCGCCTTCGAGCACCATCAGCACGTAAATGCCGTCCTGGAATTTGCGGACGGTGTAGGCCAGGCGGCGCTTACCCATGCGCTCCATGCTTTTCACCGAGCCGCCCGCGGTGCCGACCTGGGTCTCGAGGTTCGAGATCAGTTTGTCCTGGTCCTCTTCCGGCATGTCGGGACGGACGATGAACATTAATTCGTAAGTACGTTGCATTCGGTCTTCTCTCCTGAGCTGTCCGACATTGGTTATCAGCCGTCAGCTCTTAGCTAGATCGCGCTTCTGTCATCCCGAGCGGAGGCGGACCGTTATTGGCCGTCGTCGCTCGCCAAATCTCAGCCGTCCCTAAAGGGACTCGGATCGACTTTTCGACCCCACCCAGGGCTTATGCCCTGGGCTAACTTCATCTCGCCGCTGCGCGGCTAGCTCTGCGGCGGTACAAGCAACTGCGTTTCCCTGCAAGTTTCCATCGAGTCTCTTGCTCATTCCAAATTCGAAATTCGACAGCGAAGCCATCCCATAAATTCGTAACGCTTCCAACCGAGTAACCTCCGGGCTAAAGCCCAACATTAACAGGGCCCTTACGGCACGGCTGAAGCCGTGCCCTTTCAAACCCGTTTTATGAGATGGCCTCCAGCCATTGGTGCCCAGTCACTAGTCGCTCGCGTCTTCCGGCTTCCGGTTGAAACGGTTCATCGCCGCCTGCACGCCATCGGCGAGGATGACCTTCACCGCCTCAGCCGCTTCGTCCAGCACCTGATCGACCACCGCCAGCTGCGCCTTTTTGAACTGCGACAGCACGTAACGCGCTCCATCGCCCACCGGATGATCCGGCCCGACGCCCATGCGGACACGCGTGATCTCCTGAGTACCCAGCGCGGCAATCAGCGATTCCACGCCGTTGTGTCCCGCCGAGCGGCCCCGCGGCCGCACCCGCAACGAACCGAAAGGCAAGTCCAGTTCGTCGTAGAGCAGCACCAGGTCCTGCTCCGGTTGCGCCTGATACTCGCGCACCAGCTCGGCAACCGAGGCGCCGCTCAGGTTCATAAAGGTTTCCGGCTTGGCCAGCACGACTTCGTGTCCGGCCAGGCGCGTCCGCGCAGTCTGTGCGCGGCAGTGGCGATTGTTCACCCGCACCCCGCACTGCTCGGCAATGCGGTCTACCGCCAGAAAGCCCATGTTGTGCGGTGTGAACTGGTATTCGATGCCCGGATTGCCGAGCCCGACGATCAGCTTCACCGCGCTTACTTCTTCTTCTCGGACTTCTCCGGCTTGGCTGCTTTGTCGCCACCCTCGGCAGCTTCGCCTTCGGTTTCCCCCTTGCCCTTCTTGATGACTTCGGGTTCGGCAGCGGTCGCTCCGGCTTCCACCGCAACTTCGGCGGGAGCCGCTTCCACAACTTCCTTCACCGCCGTAACGTGGGCAACTGCCTGGTTCTCGTCGGTGATGAATTTCAGCTTGTCATCGTGCGCCAAGTCGGAAATGCGGATCGTCTGCCCGAACTCCAGCTTGCTGACATCGGCAACCAGGTGACCCGGAATGTCGCCCGGCAAACATTCGATTTCGACCTCGCGCAACATCTGCTCCAGGACGCCGCCCTGCAGCTTCACGCCGGGCGCCTCGCCCTTGAGCACAATGGGCACCCTCACCTGTAGGACCTTGTCCATGGCGATGCGTTTGAGGTCCACATGCAGCAGCGCGCTCTTGATGGGCTCGAATTGCCAGTCGACGATCATCACCTTGGCCGACTGGCCATCGAGGCTGAGATCGAAAATGGAGTTGTGTCCGGTCTCCGAGTTTAAGATGCGCCTTATCTGCTTGGGATCGACGGCGACGGGCTTTGAATCCTGCCCCGCACCGTACACTACGGCGGGGATGAGGCCGCTCTTGCGCAGCCGGCGCGCATCGTTCTTGCCGCCACCTTGCCGCGGCTGGGCTTCTACATTTTTCTCTGCGGTTGCTGTAGCCATAATTTCGTTCCTTTACAAAAACAGTCTGCTGACTGAAGTTTCTTCGTGAATCGATTGAATGGCGCGTCCGATGAGTCCCGCGATCGAAAGCACTTTGATCTTGGGCTCATTGCGCCCCGCTTCGGTCAGCGGGATGGTGTTGGTCACAACCACTTCGGCCAACCCCGATTGCGAAATCCGTTCAATGGCCGGGCCCGAGAGCACGGCGTGAGTGGCGCAGGCATACACTTCGCGAGCACCCGCATCGATCAGCGCCTGACAGGTCTTCACCAGCGTGCCGGCGGTATCGACAATGTCGTCGAGGATGAGACAGGTGCGATCGCGCACGTCGCCGATGACGTGCATCACTTCAGTCACATCCATTTCCACGCGGCGCTTGTCGACGATGGCCAGCGCCGAATCCATTTTCTTGGCGAAGAAGCGGGCGCGCTCCACGCCACCAGCGTCCGGCGATACAACAGTTAGGTCCGGAAACTGCTTCTTGCGGAAATAATCCACCAGCACCGGCGACGCGAACAGATGGTCTACCGGGATGTTGAAGAACCCCTGAATCTGCGGCGCGTGCAGATCGACGACCAAGGCGCGATCGGCCCCCGCCGTGGTCAACAAATCCGCCACCAGCTTCGACGAAATTGGAACCCGCGGCTTGTCCTTGCGGTCCTGCCGGGCATAGCCGAAATATGGAATCACCACCGTGATGCGGCGCGCCGAAGCGCGCTTCAAAGCATCGATCAGCAGCAGCAACTGCATCAGGTGCACGTCCACCGGGTCGCAGGTGGGCTGCACCATGAAGACGTCGGCCCCGCGCACGTTCTCCTCGATCTGGACATAGGTCTCGCCGTCGGAGAACTTGGCGATACGTGCCTGCCCTAGCGGCAAACCGAGAAACTCGCAAACATCCTTGGCCAAGGCGTCGTTGGCCGTGCCAGAAAAAATCTTCCACTTGTCGTCCTGGCGCGCCCGTACCGGCTTGGGCGCAACTTTCGGATCGACTTTCTTGTCCTGCTGCTGTTGGGCAACAGCGGTTGCGCCATCGCCCGGCGCCATTGCCGGAGGAACTACGCTCGTCTTCGCTGCCGTATCCATTGCGTCAAGTACCCCCGTTTAACCTGGTTGAGTTACACGCTGGGTGTTGAAACTACCGCTCTTCGCCGTTCGCTCTTCGCTAACGTCATTTCGACTGGCAACTGGCAACCGACTACTGGCAACTGAACTTTGGCTGGGCGGCTAGGATTCGAACCTAGACAAAGTGCTCCAAAGGCACTTGACCTACCATTAGTCGACCGCCCAGTAGTACGGCGAGCAACTAGCAGCTAGCAACTAGTTGCTAGTTACTGATTCCGCCACTGCCTTCCAATATTCATCCTGCGTCAGCGTCATGGTCGCCACCGCCGCATGGCCCGCGGCGCTCATGCGAGCGGCTGCGGCTTGTGCCTCTGCCGCGGAAGCGAACAATCCATACAACGTCGAGCCGGAGCCAGACAACGAGGCATAGCACGCACCTTCGCGCTGCAAAACACGTTTTACCTCACGCAACTCGGGATACTCAGGAAAGACGACGCGTTCGAAGTCGTTCTCGATCCCGGCTCGGACGAGGTCGAGAAGCGGCGTCTCGGCCCGGTCCCCGCCCAATGCGGGAACACCGGATGCAGGCCCAGCCTCTACCCCACCACGTTCAAAATCAGAACTCGTCGGGGACCCGGCCTGCGGGTAGTAACTCTGGCTCAGCCAGGCAAACACACTGTGACTGAACTTGCTAATTGTACCTGTGGCGTCCGCGCCGGTCAATGCGGCGTTACCGGCGGCCAACTCATCCCACTGCGCGAAGGCTTTCGGAGTCGATACCCCAATCGGCGGCGTGACCACGACCACGTGCTGCAGCGGCAGATCGGGCAACGGATACACTTCTTCGCCGCGACCAATGCCCAGCACCGTTCCGCCGATCAGGAACAGCGGTACATCGCTGCCGACTTCGGCCGCCATGCGCAGCTTCTCTTCTCCGCTAAGCCTGACGCCCAAGGCGCGCTCTAGTCCGAGCATCGCCGCCACCGCATTCGACGAGGCCGCGCCCAATCCTCCCTGCACCGGCAGGCGTTTGTCGATGTCGATGATGATCCTGTTTTGAAAGGGTACGGCTTCAGCCGTGCAGTCGCGAATACTTTTTCCTCTGTCATCCCGAGCGGAGCCGAGCGGAGCCGAGGGATCTGCGGTCCCTCGCGGTCCAGACGCCCAAGTGCCGCGCAAAACTGCCAGCACTCTCTCCGCCATCTTGTAGCAGGTGTTCGACTCATCCAGCGGAACCCGCGGATGGCTGCAGCGAATCTCAATCCCCGAGCCGGGCTGCACGTCCACCCGAACCACATCATGCAGCGCCAGCGTCTGGTAGATGGTGCGCAGCTCATGAAATCCGTCGGGCCGAGCCGGGCCGATTTTCAGTCCTAGGTTGATTTTGGCAAACGAGCGAATCGCGATCGACATGGAGTCAGCCAGCGTTCAGTGTAGCAATCGGTCTTAGCTTGCCGTTAGGAGGATAGCTTCTTTCTTTGACTGCCCTTGCGCCAGGGCCTAGAATCGTGTTTAAAGCCAGGAGTTACCGCGCATGCGCAGCACAGCCAGGCTTTTTGGAGGCGCTAGTATGGAAGGTCTGTTCCAGCCGATGCACCTGCTGGTGATACTAGTGATTGTCCTGCTGATCTTCGGCCCCAAGAAGCTGGGCGATCTGGGCAAAGGCTTGGGCGAGGGAATTCGCAACTTCAAGTCGTCGTTGAGCGGCCAAAACTCGTCGAACAATCCCAATTCGCCGACCACTACCAACTCGACCACGACTCCGCCGACGGAAGACAAGAAGTAGTGCCGGGCGTTTCGATTTGATCCGGCCTTACCAGGGGTAGACTGGCACGAAGGAGTGACATGGAGCCTGCCTGGGACATTCGCGGGTTCTGCTTGTCCTTCTTTCTGGGTTTCGCGGCCATAGCCCATGCGCAGGGGTACCAGTTCAAGGCCATCTTCGTGCCTGGCTCTACCGATACCAATACTGCCGGCATGAACAACGCGGGCGATGTCGTGGGCAACTACGTTCCCTCGGGTGGCAACTTCAGCCACGGATATGTCGATCACCTGGGCACATTCTCGGATGTCTACTACCCAGGAAGTCAATACACGAGTCCTGTCGGCATCAATTCCGCAGGAAAGATTGCCGGGTTTTATGAGGCGCAGGAGGGAATTTATCACGGCTTTGTTTACAACGGAGCGACCTATACCACCTTGGACTATCCCGGCGCAACCGTGACCCTGCTTTCCGCCATCAACAATCCCGGCGATGTGCTCGGTATCTCCAACGCGCCGCATAGCGGCGGCTTTTTGTACTCGACGGGCACCTTTAGCATCGTCAGTTACCCCGGAGCGACCGCCACGAACCCGCTTGGGATCAACGATTCCAAACAGATTGTGGGGTACTACTACGGCTCCAGTGGTTATGACCACGGCTTTCTCGAATCTGCGGGCAACTACTCCACCATAGATTTTCCAGTTGGCGCTCAGGACACTGTCCTTGTTGGTATTAACAATCACGGCCAGATTCTTGGCTACTACACTGACGCTGCCTTCCTCAACCACGCCTTCATTTATCAGAACGGGACATTCACCCAGCTTCCGCTTCCCAACCTCGATTTCGCCTACTTTACCGGCTTCAACGACTCGGGTCAGTTTGTCGGATATTACGTGGGCCTAACGCAGACCGGCTTTCTTGCCACACCCAATTAACCAAATCGCGCGCCCGAGATCATCTGAGTGACTTCGGCAGAGCCCGGTTCGCTGTGTGGGCAGATGACGAAGACGAGCCGGTCGCGATTCGACCGAGCCACTTCACAGAATCACATGTCCGGTCGCCGCTTCGGCAGCTCGCAACATCCGATAAACCCGCGGCACCGGTAATCCCACCACATTGAAGTAGCAACCCTCGATGCGCTCCACCCAACGCGAGGCAATGCCTTGAATCGCATAGGCTCCGGCCTTGTCCATGGGCTCACCCGTGCGGACGTATTCGGCAATCTCAACTTCCGAAAGCGGGCTGAAGCGCACCTGCGTGAGTTCGGCAGCGGTTTGCTCGAATCCTGGAGCCACCAGACAAATTCCGGTGATCACCTGATGAGTGCGGCCCGACAGCAGACGCAACATGCGCTCGGCGTCGCGCTCATCCAGCGGCTTCTCCAGCAAATGCTCGTCCACCACTACAACTGTGTCCGCACCGAGTACCACGTCTTCGGGATGTCGCGCGAATACGGCGCGAGCTTTGTCGCGGGCCAGGCGTTGCGCGTAGTCCAGCGGCTGCTCATGCGGGAGCGGCTGCTCATGCACGTGCGCTGGTTCCACCGTGAAAGCGATGTTGGCATTGCGCAGAAGTTCTGCGCGGCGCGGCGAGGCAGAAGCCAGAATCAGGAACATGCATCGACGATTCTAAAGCCGCAGTGGGATTGTTGTATCGCCGCGAGTTCGCGAGGCGCCTAGATCCGGTCTGCGACAACGTGAAACGACAGGGTCGATGCGGTGACCCGGCTTCTGCCGTAATACCAGAACAGTGCAACCCAGAATATCTGCAGGGCAAGAATTGCTGGCGCGGAAAACACTTGTGCGAAGGCGGCGGCCAGATCAGGTACAACCGGCAAAGCTGCCGGCATCAGCAGCAGAACGATGCTGAGATAGATCACCGAGACGATGGCCATCACCTGATAAGCCGAAAATCGGGAGGCCCCGCGATGGTCGGCACGCAACCACTCGGACCCGGTGCGCCATCCCCAGCTCGCGATCAGCGGAACCAGCGCTGCCAGGCGAAATTGCCGCGTCAGGAACAGCGCGACGCCCGCTATTCCGGACACGGCGAACACCGCGGAAGTCACCGCCTGCACCGGAATCAGGGGCTCGCCGTCCAGGCCGGAAGCGTACGCCGCTTTCTTGGTTGCACCGTGAATCACCAGGTTGTGCTTCTGAAAAAGGCGCGCGATCGTAGGATTCGCATCGCGTAGCGGCATGCCATAGCAGCATCCGAAACTAAGACAAGCCAGGCGTCCAATCGACTCGGCCAGCACGTAGGCAATCGCCGCCGCCGCGAAGGTGGGGAGCACCGGAATCTCACAATGTAGTACATGGGCAGCCAGCGGCTGCAGGGCCAGCACCAGCAGCGGCAGCACGATGGTCGCGACGAAGGCGGCGCCGGCGACGGTGAAGGTGTTGCGCTTGTTCTCGACGAGCCCGGCGATCATCCGCGATGCGGGCACGCAGACCAACAGAATGAGCAATACCAGCGCAATGCTGACTACCACGGGAATCCCGACGGAGCCGAGCAACAACCACATGATCGCGAAGCCGAAGGCCGTACCGGTCGCGCTGAAGAAGCCGTAGAAGGTGAGGTTCAATCCGCGCCACGAGCCATCAACCGATTTCGCGATGGGCACGGCCGCCAGCATCTGCCAGCGCTCGGCGGGCAGGGTGCGCACGCCCCACACGATCAGCGCGAACATTCCCAGCGCAAGTGCAGCAACGAAGCCGGCGTTCAACATGCTTCCTCCTCGACTGGCGTCGCCAGCAGCGAGCGCACGGCAACATCGGTTTCCGTGACCGGCTCCCCCAATGTCAGAGAAAAGCGGCTGTGAACGCCGCAGCGCTGCTGGTTTTCCACCAAGTCGCGGGCGAAGCAAACGCGATTACGCTGGAAGAGCAGGACCACGGTACTGCTCCCCGGACGAAAGAGCGCCTTGGGTGCGCCTGCCCGCAGAAACATTCCCTTCTCGATATGGCGCGGATTTTCGTAGCGATGCTCGCTGTAACGCTGCTCGATCTGTCCGATCATGAGGGCGACCACTTCGATCATGGCAACGCGTCCCGCCACCGAACCGTTTGGGCAATCGGTGTCGAGAATCGTTACTACCCGGCGGTTTTTCGAAACTGGCGTCATCAGCTGCACCGCCGCGTTGGGATTACAGGGATAGTAGCGGCCCTGGACGGAGTAAATATCGACTACGCGTCCCGCCACCGGACAGTGGGTGTAATGATATTTCTCCGGGGTCAGGCGAAAGACCGCGTAGTCGCCGCCGGAAAACGCACGCTGCCACGGCGAGCCATCGCCCAGCAGCTCGGGAAACGAAAAGAAATTCTGCTTCAGATAAAGACCCGACGACTGCTCCATTGAGCCGATCAAGCCGCGCGCATCGGCGGGACAAACCACGGCGGGCAGACTCGCCGGCATGGGGCGGCAATTCCAATACCGGATCTGGCGCTCGAAGATTTTGCGCGCGGTGTCGTACTCCGACAAGTTGCCGACGAACTCCGAAAGCTGGATGCCGGACCCGCGCAGAAACTTCAGCATGCCGGTCGCGCGCGACGACAATACGTTGTCATAATTCAAGTAGCCAAGAACGCGCGAAACATAGCGGCTGGAGGCCAGCCGCGTCAGCAGCGGGGCCTTCTCCAGCGCGGGAGAGTAGAGCGCGCTGACCACGGAGTTTGCCAGCAGACGTTCGCGCACCACGTTGCCGGTAGCGCGATCGATGTACTGATGTTCCGCGTGGCTCATGCGAGTGCCCGCGTCCGGCGGCGGTCTTGCTCGGTCAGCAGCACCAGCAGGTTCAGCAGTGCCGCGATTTCCTGGGGCGAAACATCGTCGCGCAAGACACGCTCCTCGACACCGGGCAGAAACCGCGCCGCATCCTGGATGCGCACGCCATGCCTCATACATTGTCTGCCGTTCTCGGGCTCCGAACGCTCCCGCTCCGCAATATCTTCGCGCAGATGGGCCAGCGCCTCCCGCAAATGCTCGCGCCGCAAATCTTCGCGATAGAAATCTTCGGCCATGCGATTGAATTGGTTGGCTTCGATGTGCATCGCATCTTTGGCGGAATCGCCGAGCACGGCGCTCAGCAAGCGATGGCTGGCTTCCTGCCGCTTATCGGTGCAACGCACGGCCAGATCGGCGAGCGTGGCTTGCATGTTCATGGCTTCGGCCAAATCGCTGGCCGTCTGCTGGATGTATGCCAGCAGCGCCAGGCGATAGTCGCGAATCGAGATGCGGAAATATCCCGGGTGCCTGCGGCTGGGGCGGGTCTTCTTGCAGTTCACCAGAAGAGTGCGCAGGAACTGATTGCGCGAGTCGCGATGCACGTAGAACGCGGGAACGCCCGCGGCGGAAAAGAAGAACGGCTGGCGGCGCTCGCTCTCCGAGGTGGGATCGTCGGGAATTTCTTGGTGCGTGACGTTGCCCTGCAGCGTTAGCCGGTAAGCCAGCGCCAGCAAGAACTGCTGCAGGTTAGCGGCCGGCGCCATGTCGCGATCGTAGCTGGGAAACAGGCTGTAATAGCGCGCCTCGAAGCCGGAGTAGCCGTCGCGCTGCTCCTCCCGCAGTCGCAGCGGCATATAAAACGACATGCGCTGATCGACGATACCGAGTTCGTCCAGCTCCGATGACAGCCGTTGAATGTTTCCCGAAGTTCCGTCCAGCGCCGACGCCTGCTCGCTCGCCAGCCAGGCCACGGGATAGGTCAGCAGACGCGCGTCGGGAACGCAATCGCCGCGAAGGTTAAACAGTTTCGCAACCATGCGATCAAGCCCGCGCGGACCGTACGGCGTCAGCGCATGGCCGCACAGGCTGAGCTGCGCCTTCTCCTTCCACTCGCGCCACAGCAGGCGGAGATGGGTGAAGTCGAGTTCGTGCGGCAGGAACGACAGCAGGCGCTCGGGATGAAACTGGGTAAAGCCGATGCGGTAGGGAGCTGCGCTGTAGGTCCCGACAAACAGTGCGAGAAAGTGTTCGTAGATCTTGATGGCCAGATCGCCCAGGCGCTTCTCGTCCGCGGGCAGAAAGCCCGCCCGACATCGCAGTTGCCGACTGAGCGTGCGGCTGCCCATGCTGATGTGGATGCCGTTGTTGGCCAGGCTCACGTTCGACAGGCTGGGCAGCACGATCAGGTCGTTGGCGATGATGCCGGCCTCGCGCAGCTTGGCGACGGCATTCAGTTGGCTGCGGCTCAGCACCTGGTGGCACAGGTGCATGTACTGATATTTCTCTTCGCCGTCGCTCCATCCCGAAAGGCACGGGCTCATGAACAGCTCGCGATAAAACGAGTCGGAGGTGCACGCCGAAAGCTCTTCCTGGTGTACCGAGGGCACCGGCGCGTGATAGACCAGCGCCCGCTGCCCGCTTTCCAGCAAACCGAATTGCCGGTTCGCCCACGAAATCAGCAGTGAAGTGAATAGGAACCGCCGCGCCGCCTCGCGCGCGACTTGCTCGCCCAGCGAACGTTTCGACTCCGCAGTCACGATGTGAAACGACGTGGTTTCGGGCGAGGTGTTGTCGTTGAGAAAGTGCCGCATCAGACGCGACGCTTCCTGACGCATCGCCTCAGGCAGGTGCGGCTGCGCGCCGATCAAGTCGGCCAGCGACAACTTCAGCGCATAGCTAATCGGGATCCGCAGCCAGGGCTCGCCGTTCTGCGTGAAGCGAAAGCGCAACGCGTCCGAGCGCGCGCCGGTGGAGCCGTTCCGCGTGACCTGAAGATCGGCATGGAAGACGTGTAGCGCGTGCCGGCTGAGCCGCGACTCGGGAAAGCGAATCCAACTGTTTTCCCAAACGCCGTGGGTGTCGTGGAGGAAGGCTTCCAGCTCCAGCAAGGTGCGGCGGGGCGCTTCCCCACTAGCGCTACGCCGGGCGATGTTGCGGAAGAAACGCGATTCGCGAATGCTCAGCGGCAGGTCGCAATCGTTCGCTCGGCCTACCACCACGGCTTGCAGTTCGTCCTCACTGCCGGCAGTGGCGTCCAAAGCGCTGAAGGGAAGCTGCTCGAAAGGAATGGGTTTGCAATCGCGCAGGCCCAGCGATTCCGATAAGGCTTCAGTGTGAACAGTAGCCATTGCCATCTTGTGCGCCCGTGGTCAGCATTCCATGATCCTTAACTGCACAAGTGTGTTCTTGTCTGTTGACACAGAAGTAAATGCCACATGAAAAGTGCATAAATCCCTAACAGCCCGTGGCAAAAGTGTGAAACTCGCCAAACCGCGTCGTAACTCATTCAAACAGCAGGGCCGCATGTTGCGATATTGAGAAGCGGGGGCATTGCACCACGGGCTGCTAAGGAAGAATCCGAAAGGTAACCGCGCTGTTTCATCGGACAACTACCGACTGGTTCAGCGAGGAGAGGTAGGCAGCACGAAGTCGATACCGCGATCTTCGTTGTCCCGCTTGGTGGCCGGCAGGTCGAGATCGGCGAGCGGAATTTTCTTGGCGCGCGCTTCGTTGAACACCCAAATCGTTTTGCCGACGATGGCGTAGTCTTCCACTTCCTCGGCGTGCCCATCGCGGTAGATCAAAACCGTTTCGGCGTGAATCTCGGTCATCTTGCCCTGCGCCCGTGACGCCGGGTTCGGCGACTGTCCCTGCGCCTGCAAGCGATCGACTTCATTGTTCAGGCGATCGATTTCATCCTGCTGGATCTGGGAACCTTGCGAGTCATCGCTGGAGCTGCTCGGGGTGACGTACACGTACGACGGATAAGTCTGCGCGCTATACGAATTGTCCGCGTAGTACGAAGAGCCGTACCAGCCGAGACCGCCGGACCATCCCCACCACGGGTATCCGCCCCAGCCGGCATAGCCGTAACCCCACCCGGGATATCCGCCCCAGCCGTAACCCCATGGACGATAGGGTCCGCGCCAGCCGTTCCAGCCCGAACCGTTCCATCCGCGATACGCCCCGCTCCAATTCGCTCCGGCGCGGGGAGCGTAGCCATAACTTGGGGCTCGCGCATAACCCCCCGCGCCGTGATAGGCATATCCCGCGCCGCTATGTGCGACCGCGCCGCCTCCGCCGGAGTAGCCGCCCCGGCCGCCGCCCATACCGCCGCGTCCGCCTCTTTGCGCCCACATGGGGGTGGCCAGCAAAGCTGCGCCCAACGCCGCAATGAATATCCAACGGAGCATGGCTATATTATCCGCCTGTTGGTCAAGAGAAAAACGGGTCAGCATTCGGGGCTTCATCGATACCACCTAGGGAACGGTGATTAAGTAGAGCCGGACGTCAGGCCGTCCGCAAATGACCGCTGAATCAGGCCTTCCCTAGGTATTTAGATTGCCGCCGGAGTTCTTAGACTTACTTTGTTTTGTGCCCCGTTGCCTTCGCAGAGGGTGTCTTCGGGGCCGCGGGCTTCAACGCTTTCACCTTGCCCAGCCGGATCGCCCGGCGCAGCGCTTCCCAGTCTTTCACGGTCTGGTTGGCATAGGTTATGCCAAAGCCGGCCATGGCGCGGTCGCACCGGTCGCTATTGCCGAGATATCCCGAAATCGCGCACGCATCGCCGGAGCGCGCGTGTCCCTTGGAAAGCAGTTCGCCGGCCATGCGCGCGTATTGCACCAGGCCATCGCCTTTCAGGTCGTCATCTTCGATGCCCGCCTTATGATCGCGCAATTGGCGGACCACATAGTCGCGACCGTTGATGGAAGTCCATCCCAAGAAGATATCGGACTGCATCTGCATGGCGCGCTGGCCTGCGGTGACGCGTTCGCCTTGGTGCGCGGGAACCAGACTGGCCGCCAAATAAGGAGCGTAAGCGGATTTCGGCTCTTCCTTAATCTGGATAAAGATGGGATCGGAAATCGCGCAGGCGAACATTAGGACCACGTAGTCGCGCAGGCCAATGCTGCCCGTGCCCACGACCCGGAAAACCACGTCCTCGGGAGAGTAGTGCGAGAAGAAGTGCGCCAGATGGGGGAGCAGCGTCTTCGCGTAGCTGCGCAGCGACGCAATCACCGCATCGCACTCCACCTGCGGAAGGTGAAACCGCATCGGCTTCTGCTCGCGGAAGCGATGCTTGCCGTTTTCCAAAACCGTCAGCTTCTCCAGATTATGTTGCGGTGTAGCCTGCTCGGCCGTGCGCAGGACCGAACGCACTGGCGATAGTACCCGGGAGATCTGGAAGCGCGCCAAATCGATGACCGACATCTCCGAGAACCGGCGCATGGCCTCGCGATAGCTTTCGACAAAAGCAACGACCGCGGCTTTGCATTGCTTGTCGGTATTGCCCGCTTCGCGCCCCGCCAGCACCAGGCTGGCCGACATGCGCTTCACGTCCCACTCCCACGGACCAACCATGGTCTCGTCGAAGTCGTTGATGTCGAAGATGAGCCGCCCATCGGGCGCTTCGAAGGCGCCCAAATTTCGCACGTGCGCGTCACCGCAGATTTGCGCCGCCAAACCGGTGCGCGGCAGCGCCGCCAGGTCGGCCGCCATCAGCGGAACTGCGCCGCGAAAGAATCCGAACGGCGACACCGCCATCGCTCCGTACTTGAGCGGCAGCAGTTTGGCAATGCGCTGGCGATTGGCTTCACGCAGAAGATCGACCACGTCGAAGGCGCGCTGCTTGGCATCCCAACCGGCGTGGCTGACTCGCTTGATCTCGTCGCGCAGCGAGCGTCCCAACTGGCGACGCTGTTTGCGGGTCTTGCAAGAGGCTGGTTTGGCGGGCGTAGGAGGCAAGGCAGCAGCATCATACCTGAAGCGGTGCGCCCGGCTGCCGAAAAAGGCGCGGCCAGGGAAACTCGGTTCAAGTCACCGTTCGGGTGAGCCGGCCTCAGCCCGCGTCTAATCCGTGGTAAATCGCGCACCCAAGCTTGAACGTCAAACATCTATTAGACAGTTTGATAACTTCTGAACGAGGGACGCCATGAAGATCGCATTTCTAGGTTTAGGGAATATGGGAACGTCCATGGCGCGGCAGCTGGTCCGCGCCGGCCACGACGTCACTGTCTGGAACCGCACTCTGTCCAAAGCCGAACCGCTGCGCTCGGAAGGCGCCAAGGTCGGCAACTCTCCGGCTGAAGCGGCCCAAGCTGCAGAATTCGTCGTAACCATGCTGGCCGACGATGCTGCGGTCGAAGCGGCCGTGTTGTCTCCGACCGGCGCGATCACGACTCTTCCCCAGGATGCAACCCATATTTCCATGAGTACCATCGGCGTGGCGCTCTGCAACCGCCTGGCCGAAGAACATCGCCGGCGCGGGCATCACTATGTCGCCGCTCCCGTGTTCGGACGTCCCGACGCCGCCGAGGCGGGCAAGTTATTTATCGCGGCGGCGGGTGAAAAAACAGCCGTGGAGCGCTGCCGGCCCGTACTGGAAGCACTGGGTCAGCGCGTGTTCGTCATTGGCGACCAGCCCCTGATGGCCAATGTGGTGAAGCTCAGCGGCAACTTCCTGATCGCCTCGGTGATCGAGTCGCTGGCCGAGTCGATTGCCCTCACCCGCAAGTACGGCATCGGTCCGCACCAGTACGTCGACTTCCTCACCAACACCCTGTTTGCCGCTCCCGTGTATAAAACCTACGGCGGTCTGATTGCCGATCAGAAATACCAGCCTGCTGGCTTCGCCTTGCGCCTGGGGCTGAAGGACATTCGCCTGACCCTTACGGCGGCGGAAAACGTCGATGCTCCTCTGCCGATTGCCAGCGTGATTCGCGACCACATGCTGACCGCCGTCGCTCGCGGACTGGACAAGCACGACTGGAGCGTCCTCGGTCAACTGGCGGCGGAAAACGCCGGCTTGAAGTAGGGCGCCTCGGCACAGATTGCTTCAACGTTGTAATATGTTGGCAGGAGGCATGTCTGTGGCCGACGACCAGCCCCATCGATCTCGAGAACGTCTCGCCCTCAACACTTATGTCAAGCTGATGCGGGCCGCCAACTCGGCCCGCAATGTCGCTGCCCACCATTTAGGCGACAGCGGCTTGACCCTCACCCAGTTCGCCGTGCTGGAAGCTCTGTATCACCTCGGGCCGATGTCGCTCTCCGACATTGCGCAGAAGGTCCTGACCACGGGCGGTAACCTCACCATGGTGGTCGGAAACCTGGAAAAACAGGGACTGGCCAGAAGACAGCACTGCCCCGAGGACCGCCGCGTGCTGATCGTGGTCCTGACCGCCAAGGGGAAATCGGTCATCAAGGCCCTATTTCCGCAACATGCCGCCGCGATTGTCGAATTCATGAGCACACTCGATCCAGACGAGCAGAAATTCCTGGGTGACCTCTGCCGCAAACTCGGCCAACAGCTGACCGGCTAGAGCAACACCACAGCACCCCTGTCGGGCGTAGCGCAGGAACTACAGGCTCGGGTCGAAGTGCCGCAAACTCTCACCTGGTCCGAGCAGCGGCCGTACTTGTTTTGGCCTGGGCGTCAGCTCGCGGTCACATGAGAGAGAAGGTTGGGCCGCGGAGCGGCGGCATGATTGTTCCATAGGGTCGGCGTGCTCTATCGGAACCAGGTCTCTATACCAACTCCTGGCTCGGAAAGGACCAGCCCTGTCCGAATCTTTGTTCAACGTTAAAGCATCTTATATAACGAGACATCGACTCAGGAGGCCTCACCATGATCACTATCCGGCCAACGGAAGAGCGCGGCCACGCCAACCACGGTTGGCTCGATACTTATTACAGTTTTTCGTTTTCCGACTACTACGATCGCGAACACATGGGATTCCGCGACCTGCGGGTCATCAACGAAGACCGGGTCAGCGCGGGACGAGGCTTCGGCATGCACCCCCATCGCGACATGGAGATCCTCACCTACATCATCGACGGTGAGTTGAGCCATCGCGACAGCATGGGACGCGGCGCCACCCTCAAGCGCAACGACGTGCAGCGCATGTCGGCGGGCACCGGCGTGATGCATAGCGAGGTCAATCAGTCCCCGGACCCGGTGCACTTGTTGCAGATATGGATTCTTCCCGAGGCCGAGGGACTGGACCCCAGCTACGAGGACCGCAGCTTCCCGGCGGAAGAAAAGCGCAACCGGCTGCGCCTGATCGCGTCACCCGATGGGCGAGACAACTCGGCGACCATCAACCAGGACGCCAGCGTCTACGCTTCCTTGCTCGACAGCGGCAAGTCGGTGGAGCTGGAACTAAGGTCCGGCCGCCATGCCTGGGTGCAGTTGATTAGCGGCCAGCTCGACGTCAATGGCGCCAAGCTGGACAAGGGTGACGGTGCCGCGATCAGCGGGGAGACAGCATTGCGGATCGCCAGCACAAGTGGCAACGGCGCAGCTGAATTCCTCACCTTCGATCTGGCATAACGCCAAGAGCAACGAGCCGCTGAAAAACTACAGGCCGTCTTGGAAGGGGCGCAGCTTTAGCTGCGCCGATAGAGCCCCTGTTTTTGTCCTCCCTCACCGCTTTAGACTAGCCGGTGAGGGAGCTGCTTTTCTTTTCGAGGGTTCAGCCAGCTAGAAATCTCTCTGCCGACCTTTCAGCGGCCTCGCTACCCGTTTACCATCCTTATTGTGCCTGGCCACCGGACTTCCCACTCGGACGGTGTCTTTACCTGGCTGCGCGATTCCTTTCGCCACCGGGGCGTCGCCGGCAGCTTGCGCTACTATGCGCGCGAGTTCGGCGATCTGTTGCGCGATCTCACGCCCGCTCGTCGCAAGTCGCGCTACGGCGACATTGACTACGACTTCGAACACAGCGTCGATACGACCTGGGCGACGGTTTCGCTGCGAACGCGCCTTCGCGAGTGGCTCTCCGGCGGGCAATATCAGCCTTCCGAGCCGGCCCGGTTTGTCGAAATTCTCGCTTCGCTCCCCGTCGCCGTCGATGGCTTCACGTACATCGATCTTGGTTCCGGCAAGGGACGAACTCTGCTGATGGCATCCAGCTATCCCTTTCGCCGCATTGTCGGCGTGGAACTTCTGGACGAACTGAACTCGATTGCCCAACACAACGTCGCGCGTTACCGCAGCGGTCAGCAGAAGTGCTTCAATATTAAAGCGCATACGGGTGATGCCCGCCGCTTCGAATTCCCGCCCGAACCTACCGTGCTCTATCTCTTCAATCCTTTTCCCCGGCACGTGTGGCGGGATGTGCTGAACAATCTACGCAGCTCCGTGCTGGCCGCACCTCGCCCGGTGTATGTCATCTATCACAATCCGGTACACGACGACATTCTCGCCGCGCAGAGTTGGTTGCACCCGCTCGGGCGAACCCACCAGTTCGTGATCTATCAGGCAGTGATTAGTGGATAGTGATTGGCCAATATGCCCGGCCCAAACCGCTACTGCTTAAACACCACCATGGCCAGCGGCGGCAGATCCAGCAGCAGCGAATGCTCATAGCCGTGGGTGGAAATTTCTTCACTATTGCGTCCGCCGAAGTTCCCGGCGTCGGTACCGCCATAGATCGCGGCGTTGCTGTTGAGTACTTCGCGCCAATGTCCTTCGTGCGGCACGCCGACGCGGTAGCCTCGCCGCGGCACCGGAGTAAAGTTACAGGCCATCACCAGCGGTGCCGACGGGTCCTTTCCCAAGCGCAGATAGGTCAGCACGCTGTGGTCGGAGTCGTCGGCGTCAATCCAACGCCAGCTTGCGGGGCTGAAATCGCTTTCATAAAGCGCCGCCTCGTCGCGATAGAACTTGTTGAGGTCGCGCACCCAGCTTTGCACTCCCTGATGAGCGGCGTAGCCGAGCGCGCTCCAGTCGACGCTGCCATCGTGGTTCCACTCGCTCCATTGGGCAATCTCGTCGCCCATGAATAGCAGCTTCTTGCCGGGCTGAGTAAACATGTACCCGAACAGGAGGCGCAAATTGGCACACTTCTGCCACTCGTCTCCCGCCATTTTGCTGTACAGCGAACCTTTGCCGTGCACCACTTCGTCGTGCGACAACGGCAGCACAAAATTTTCCGTGAAGGCATACAGTCCGCGGAAGGTCAGCTTGTTGTGGTGATACTTGCGGTGGATGGCGTCCTTCGAGAAGTAGAGCAGGGTGTCGTGCATCCATCCCATGTCCCACTTCATGCCAAAGCCCAGCCCGCCGATGTAGGTTGGCCGCGACACCATCGGCCACGCGGTGGATTCCTCGGCAATCGTCTGGATATCGGGAAACGCCTCGTAGGCTTCCTTATTTACCTCCTTCAGAAACGACACCGCACCCAGATTCTCGCGTCCGCCAAACTGGTTGGGAATCCACTCGCCCGGCTTGCGCGAGTAATCCAGGTAGAGCATGGAAGCGATGGCATCCATGCGCAGCCCGTCGGCGTGGTAGCGGTCGAGCCAGAAAATGGCGTTGCTAATCAGGAAGCCGCGCACTTCGGTGCGATCATAGTTGAAGATCGACGACTTCCAGTCGGGATGAAAACCCTTGCGCGGATCGGCATGTTCGTACAAGTGCGTGCCGTCGAAGTAGGCCAGCCCATGTTCGTCGTTAGGAAAATGCGATGGCACCCAGTCCAGGATGACACCGATGTTGTGTTGGTGCAGATAATCGACCAGGTACATGAAGTCTTGCGGCGTTCCGAAGCGCGCGCTGGGAGCGTAGTAGCCGGTGATTTGGTATCCCCACGAGCCGAAGAACGGATGCTCCATCACCGGCAGCAGTTCGACGTGAGTGAATCCCATGTCGTTCACGTAGTCGGCCAGCTTGGGCGCGAGCTCGCGGTAACTCAGCGAGCGATTGCCTTCTTCCGGCACGCGCATCCACGATCCCAGATGCACTTCGTAGGTCGAGATGGGAGCGTCAGACTTGTTGCGATCATGGCGCGTCCGCAACCACTCGTTGTCGTTCCACTGATAATCCAGTTCCCACACGATCGATGCCGTGCGCGGTGGGACCTCGTTGTAATAACCGTAGGGGTCAGCCTTGTCGACCTCGTACATGTGATAGCTCGAGCGCAGGTGATATTTGTAGACCGCCCCATGGCCCAGTCCGGGGACAAACGCCTCCCACACGCCGGAGCTGGCCCGCGGATTCATGGGATGAGAATCGGGATTCCAGCCGTTGAAGGCGCCAATCACCGAGATGCGCTCCGCGTTGGGCGCCCACACCACGAAATAGGTGCCGCGCTTGCCGTCGAACTCGATCACATGCGCGCCAAACTTCTCGAATAGGCGGTTGTGTGTGCCTTCGTTGAAAAGGTGCAGGTCGTACGCGGTGAGCAAGGTGGAACTCTGTTCCTGAGACGCCAAGGGTGCCATCAATTCTCTCTCCTCATGGCTTGGATGAGGCTTTGCCGGTTCGCGACAGGCGGAAACTTGAGGACGTTAGTAGTTTAGAGGAAGAAAGGCGAAGTTCCTACTGCGCAAGATCTCTCGGTATGGCCCTCCGATTCTCGAGGAGGATTTCAATCGAATGAGCTTTCGGTCGCACGCGACCTGGTGACGCACGTTACATCTCGCTAATACGCCTTGTGCTTTCATCAAGGAGCCGGTCTATAGCCTCGGAGCTTGTGCGCTTGCTCGCTGCGTTTATGGCTCTATCTGCCCGGCTGCATCACATGAATCTCTGTCCGCAGGCCAACAAGCACTTGCTATTGAAGTAATAGCCTGGGTGGTAAAGCAGAAAGGGTTTAGTTCTTGCCCTCCGCGACTTGGAGGTCCAGGGCAGAACGCTCTCCGTTAATTACCACGGTTCCGGAGTCGAGCAGTTGCTGGCCGGTGCAATCATAGGTGGCGAAGCAGCGCATCATCCGGAAGGGAAAGAAGAACTCAACCGCCAACGGGCTGGAGCCATCGGCCACGTGGATCATACTGCTGAAGTCGACTCCATCGAAATCCGGATCTTGCGGGAAGTAGGCCAGCAACGGCCGCACCAGATGAGACACATGTTCGTCGAAAGCCAGCGCTGCCAGCTTGTAACGTGAGGTGGCGGCAGCTGCGTCCAGCCGGGTGGAGATCGAGAGTTGCAAGTACGCACCTTGGCGAAATCCAATGAAGCTGGGCGGCGCATAGGGCAAGAAGTGGGCCTCCTTGTCGAGGTCCTTGGTCATCCGGGTGACTGCATCATCGTTCTGCCGCTGCAGGTTGGATAACGACTCCTGGGTGAAGATCCGCATGGGCGTCGGCGAGGTCTTCATCAAGCTGGCGGAGACGGACGGGCTCGTTGGTGTCCCGGGAGTTGAGGCTACAGCAGCGGTTTCGCTGACGGCTGGTTTCTTGGCAGAATCTGGAGGATTTCTTTCCTTCCATTCCTCCGTGGGCGCGCCCTCCTGCAGCCACAGAGAAAAGGGCTGCCCATTCAGAAAGATTTTCGCCTCCAAAACGGCCGCCTGCTTCTGATCGTCGCTCTTCGCCTCTACGAGTTTCTGAGCCACGGCAACCGGAATAATGATAGTGACGTTTTCGGGCACCTCGGAGCTGACGCCCATCATCTTCTGCCGAACGTGATGCGATACCTCGATGGCAAAAGCGGAGAACTCAGAATCATCCGGGAAGCGCGGGACCTCTACTTGCAGCAACGGCATGATTACCTGCTGGAAAGTTTCCTTCAATCGCGCGTAGGAATCCATTCGGTCCGCGGAGTAGGCTGCGTAGTAGTTGCCAGTGATCTCCAGCACGGTTTGACCTTTATAAAAGTCGAAGCGGATCGAGCGCTGATCGGCGAGCTGCATCTTGGGAAGGTCGACGTCGAGAACGCGGCTGAAGTAAAAGGGATAAGGAAACTGATGGGCTTCAATTTCGGTGCCGATCTCCATTAAGGTTCTAAGGTGGATTTGCTGCAGGTGCTGCGCCTTGGGGTCAGGCAACTCCACCGGTGTCATAACCTGGGCGCGCACAGGCGCAATCGCTGCCAACGCTGCCATCAGAACCGCAATGCTTTGCGACAACTTCATAACAGCAACCTGTACTCCCGCAAAGAGGTAGTTCGGGTGGCAAACTCATTTCTGGGCATACACCAACCCTCCACTTTCATAGGGCGGATCGGCTACAGCGCGGATGTATGACACCAGCGCAGCTATATCGCTTTTGGAAAGCGTGTATCCCCAAGGCGGCATCTCGGCCGATTTGTTCAACGCCGGACCGCCGTGGCTGATGATGGCAATCAGGTCCGCGTCGCTGATCTTGTTGAGCGTATCACCCTCGGTAAAAGGATGCGGCTTCACCGACAGGTTGTCCATGTTCGACACTCTCAGCGGTGTCGATTCCGGATCGTGACAGCGAATGCAGTACTGCCCGTTGAGCTGCGCTCCCAGCGTTTGCTGATAGCCGAGCGCGATTTCGTCCAGCGGAAGTTCGAGCTTCTTGCCAGATGCATCCGGCGTGCTGGCAACGATTTTGTATCGCCCGGCTTGCTGGCCAAGCGAGACCGTGCTGGTGACCTGTCCGCTGGAGTCAGTCAATGCTGAGGCTGGAGTAAAGGTGACCCCCGTTGGTCCGCTGAAGTTCACGGCTGCTCCGGCAACCCCGCTTCCGGAAGCGCCGTTCACTTGCACGACGACCGGTTGGTCCAGCGGCATTCCGATATAGCCGATCTGCTTGCCGCCGCTGGACTCGACGATTGCGGTTCCATTGGCGATGGGCTGAATAGAGGCGGGCTGCGGCTTGCTCTTGTGCGAGCAGCCACCGGTCACCAGCATCAGTGTGCAAATAGCGAGGAGAGCGCGTTTCATTTCTTCGTCGCCTCCTTGGAACCGGTGGCGTTGAGCGACATCAGGAACGCGGTCAACGAGCGCGCTTCGTCGTCGGTCATGTGCTGGTTGGGTTCAATCGTCCCTGGCCGCAGGGACTGCGGGTCCTGAAGCCAGTGATAAATCCAAGCGGCATAGAAGCGCTTCCCGGTGCCAGCGAGTGCCGGACCAATGTAGCCCTTGTCTTTCGCATAATCAGCAATGTGGCAAGATTGGCAGGCAAATTTCGAGTAAAAGAGCTGCCGCCCTTGCTCCACCACGGCTGGTGAGAACTCTGATACGGGCAGCGAATCGCGATCAAACTGCGGCGTCTGATACACCGTCATCATGTAATCGGCGAGAGTAGTGATCTCCGCATCTGTAAGGTTGAACTTCGGCATACGCCGGATCAGCGCCGGCCGCAGGGTCTCCGGATTTTTCAGGAACTGCGTCAGCCATTCCCTCTGCACGGCGGTGCCTTCCCAAGTGAGATCGGGGGCCATGTCCCCACCGTGGCCGTTGATCACGTGACAAGTTAAGCAACGGAGGTCGCCCATAAGCTGCCCAGCGTGCCCCGCAGGCTCATACTTCGTCTGCTGGACTGAGGCAATGCGCATGGCAGGAGGCTGGGTTTGCGACCGGTCGGTTTGCGCCAGCAAGGCGGTGGTGATCGCATCGATTTGCAGCGGCGTTAGGTTGAATTGCGGCATCTTCAGCGAAGGACCGAAGGCGCGCGGGCTGCGCACTTTCGCAGCTACGTAGCCGGGAAGCGTGTGTTCGACACCTTCCACGAACAGCAGTTGCGAGAGTGGCTTGCTGCCGATGCGGCTCAGCTCAGGCGCAAAGTTTTCCGGTTTCTTGATGCCATTGATCTCGTGACAACTGGCACAGCCATTCTCCACCACCAGCTTCTTGCCGTGCTCAATTTGCGGGGAAGTGGCAGGATCGAGATGCACATTGGCCACGAGGTCCGGTTCCGTCTTCGACTCCAGGAAGCCAGCCAGTGTGGCCACTTGAGTGGCATCAAAACGGTAATGCGGCATCATCGTGCCCGGATCGTAATGGTTGGGATTGGCCACCCAGTCCTGCAGCCATTCCGGTTTTGCCTTGGTGCCGATGCCCGTGAGCTCCGGTCCGACGTTCCCTCCGACGAGGATTCCAGCAGCATTTTGCATGGCGTGACACGACGCGCAGAAAGATTGCCCGTAAAGCGAAGTCCCCGCGGCCGGATCTTCTGCCGGCTTGGTGTCGGTTTGCCCTGGCTGGATGGGCGGCTGCAGGGCCGTGCTCTGCGAAATCACGAACGCCGATATGTCACGGGCGTCGTCATCACGCAAGTGATAATTCGGCATAGTCGCCGTGCCGGCATAAGCTTGGGGATCTTTGATCCAGGCATAGATCCATTCGCGGGTCGTCTTGTCGGCAATATGTTTCAGCGATGGAGGATCATCGTCGGGGAGGATGTATGTGCCGTCACCCCGCTTGATGGTGTGGCAATGCGTGCAACCGTTGCTGGAAATGAGGTCGCGACCCTGGTTCAGGAATGGCGTGGCAGTCGGTTTTTCCAGATGGCATTGTCCGCAACCAGCCTCGATGTACTTCGCCGGCAGCAGCGGCTGTTCCCACTGCTCGGTGCTGTTGTGCGCCTCTTCAACGGTAGTCGCCGCTCCTTGTCCGCGATGGCAAGTGGTGCAGCCAAATTCAGTCAGCGAGTGCGGAACGACCGGATGCTTGCGAAACGCCACCGCGCTGACATCGGCGAGGCTTGCTTCCTTAAGCCCGAGATGGCAAGTGGTGCAGCGGTCGGTCACTTGCTGCTCGGGAATCCAGATCTGCTGAATGCCGCCCTGGAAGTGGCGCTCCAAGGTGACAGCATCAGCGCGTCCACGGATGAGATGCAAATATTGTTTCTGATAATGACGCCACTGACTAAAGTGATTCTTGGCTGGCGAAATGGCGAGCAGCACAAGCAGGATGAGGCTCACCGAGCCGAAAGCGCGAGCGCTGTCGCCGAAAAAGAACTGCCACACGGCCTTCAGTTGGTTCTTCATCGTCGCTCAGGCCCTCCAAGGTAAGACCCAGGACCATCCTGGGCCGCGGAAGAAGGTTCCGATGGCGGTCAGTACAAAAAGCTCAACCAGGAACCAGGTCATGATCCAGAAGGAGAGCGGCTTTCGTACGAGCCATTGCTGGAATCCCTGGGCCGTCTGAGGATCGGTTCGAGCTGCCAGTAACATGAATGCCGCGACGATGATGGTCGGAGCCAGGGCGACCCAGACATCGAACACTGCCAGGAAAATACAGAAGACTACGACCACAAGGCCGAAGATCCGCAGACGTCTGGACCGGTTGCGCAGCCACAGGCCTTCGGCTTCCACGTTAATGTTGAAGTACGGAATGATGATGAGAGCCATGACCACCAGGCCGGGTATCAGAACGCCCGCAACAACTGGCGGGAAATAATGCAACAACTCCTGCAATCCGAGAAAGTACCAGGGTGCCTTCGCCGGATTGGGCGTGTGCATTGGATTGGCGAGTTCTTCGAGGGGTGCGTTCCACCGCAGCGATATGACGACCAGCGCAATGGCGAGCACTTCGATGGCGACCGCGGCCCGAAAAAAAACTTCCGGATAAGTCATCACCCGATCTTCATCTTTGACGCGCACCTGCGGTGAGGTGCGCTTGGTGATGAAGGCAATCCGCCGCGGCGTTCTTCGCGCATCGGAGTCGAGAACGGCAACGAAATCTTTGGGATCGCTCATTCGCTCTTTCCCTTGGTTGCAGGTTCGCCGGCATAAATTCCGCCGTCCTTACGAATGCGCCAGAAATGGATGGCGACCAAGAGAGTCGCCGTAAATGGCAGGATCACACAGTGCAGAACATAGAAGCGCAGTAACGCGTTCGCGTTGACGGCTGTTCCACCCAGCATCAGGAAGCGGATCTTGCTCCCCATAACAGGAACTGCCGATGCGATATTGCTACCAACGGTTACGGCCCAGTAGGCAAGCTGGTCCCAGGGCAACAGGTAGCCGGTGTAGCTCAGCAGAAGCGTCACCAGAAGCAGCACCACCCCAATGACCCAGTTGAACTCCCGTGGTGGCCGGTAAGCTCCGCGATAGAACACCTTGAACATGTGGGCGAATACCAGGAAAACCATGGCGTGGGCCGACCAGCGATGCAGGTTGCGCAGGAATACTCCGGAGGAAACCACAAACTGCAGGTCCTTCATGTCGGCGTAGGCCTGCGGGACCGACGGATGGTAGTAGAGCATCAGCAGAATGCCGGTAATCACAAGAATCAGGAATGTGCCGAACGTCAGTGCGCCCAGGTACCACGTGGCGCTGAATCCCACGGTGCGTTTGCGCGCCTTGACCGAAAAAAGGTGAAGGAAGACATTCTGCTGCACGAACAACGCGCGATGCAGATTGCTCGCGCCGGTTCCGCTGCGAAAGATGGAGCGCCAGATGCGGTTCTCGCGTACTTGTTCGACCAGTTGATCGAGGGTATTTGCCATGGTTAGACCCTCACCAGTTGCTTGATTGCGATCGCGTTGGAGCGGTCGACCATGAGGTTGCCGTCTTCGCTGAGCCACATGCGCAGCCAGGGCAACGGTCTGGGAGCTGGTCCCTCGATCTTCACCCCGTCCTTATTGAATTTGCTGCCATGGCAGGGGCAGGCGATGATGCCAAGCTCCGGCTTGTAGGCTGTCAGGCAGCCGAGATGGGTGCAGATGGCCGACAGCGCGAAGAAACCTTCCGCCGTGCGCACTACGTAAATCGCGGTTTGCGGATCGAGCGTCACCGAGTCCGGCGGGTAATGGTCCGGCTTACCCGCATCGACAATCGGCGACGGCTCATACAAGACATTCGGCGACAAGTACTGATAACCGAATACCGTCGTGCCCAAGGCCGCGACCGCGACCGACCCAACGCCCATCTTAATGAAGAAATTCCGCCGGCTCATTTCGTCGGGACTTTCGGGCGTATCTGTTCTCTTAGGGTCTTCAGACATATTTCCTCGTTACGGTCATGCCTTGGGGCCCGGATCGGACGCCTTGGGTCCATCAAAGCTTTGAATGGTGATAAGCCCCGTCGGCTCGGACGCCACAAAGTGATAGGCCTCCATGGTGATGGTGTTTGCGGGGCACCGTAGCGCGCACAGGCCGCAGCGGATGCAGCGGGTTTCGTCCTTCAACATCGCGGTTCCGGTAATGCTCCCTAACTCCGACGGTTGTATATTTTCCAACTCAAAACCGAACCGCTCGGGGTTGTCAGAGATAGTGTCGATGGCATTGGCGTCGAACTGAATGCGATCCAGCGAAACCAGTTCCAGGCAATTCTCAGGACAAACATCGACGCAGCCGCCGCAGAGCACGCAATCGGTGCCATCCGCTTCGCTGCCTTCAAGAATCGTGTTGACGTAGCACTTCAGGCAGCGCTGCGCTTCGGCCATGGCTTCCTGCTCGGTATACACGAGTTCGACTTCGGTCATACCTGTGCGGCGGTCCAGCGGCAGCATGGGGATGGCTTGACGCTTGAGGTTCATGTAGTCCACCGCCATCTGCCAGCGGTCCAGGACGTGCACTTCGATTTGCGGCTCGGGATGCTTGGTGCCGCGAATGTATTCGTCAATGCCAACCGCCGCGCGCTTTCCATCGCCGACGCTGTCGATAATCAACCGCGGACCAAAGGCGCAGTCACCGCCGGCGAAGACGCCGGGCGCGGAGGTCATCAAAGTTTCGCGATGTACGTTAACCAGTCCGCGCGGCGACACCTGTATGCCATCATCCGGAAACAGGAAGTCGAGATTGGGTGCCTGGCCGATCGAAAGAATGATGGTGTCGCACTCAAACTGGGTTTCGCTGTTCTCGTAGAAAACGGGACTGAAGCGGTGGTTCTCGTCGAACACACGCATCGTCTTCAGGCATTCCAGGCCGACAACTTTGCCGTCGCGCCCGAGCACGCGATTGGGTCCGAACCCGGGATGCATGATGATGCCTTCGGTCTCCGCCTCTTCGATCTCCTCCAACGCGGCCGGCATTTCATGACGCTGCTCAAGGCACACCAGGCCGACCTCACGAGCGCCCATGCGCAGCGCTGACAGCGAGATGTCCATCATCTCGTGCGCGGCGACAGCTTGCGCATTCTCTTCCGAGGGAGTTATTTCGCCGGGCTCGTCATGCTGGCGCAGCACTTCGCGCGCGGCGGACCGAGCGACGTCCATCGCGACATTGCCGCCGCCGATGACCAGCACTCGCTTCCCGATGGTGAATTTGTAGCCGAGGTTTACGTTGAGCAGAAACTCGATGCCGCGATGCACGCCGTCCAGATCAACACCAGGTATCGACAGGTCGCGGCTGCGATGTGCGCCAACCGCGATCAGCACTGCATCGAAGCCTTGCCGCCGCAACTCGCCAACGGTGAAGTCGCGTCCCGCTGCAAAGTTCAGGCGCAGCGTGATGTCGCCGGTTTCGAGGATCTCGCGTACCTGGGCTTCGACCACACTTCGCGGCAGGCGATACTCCGGGATTCCGAGGTACAGCATTCCGCCCGCAACCGGCGACGCTTCGAAGATGGTGACCGAGTAGCCCATCAGCGCCAGATCGTGTGCTGCCGAGAGGCCAACTGGTCCGCCTCCGATGATGGCGACCTTGTAGGGAAGTTTTTCGGCAACACGGGTGCTAGGGGCAACCGGATGACGCGACTCAGGGCCATGCCGCTCGGTGAGAAAACGCTTTAGAGCGCGAATCGAGATGGGCCGATCGATTTCGCCGCGCCGACACGCGGTTTCGCAAGGGTGCGCGCAAACGCGTCCGCAGATGCTCGCCATGGGATTGGGATCGCGCGCGTAGCGGTAGGCCTCTTCGAACTTCCCTTCCGCAATGAGCGAAACATAGCGGCCGGCATTGGTGTGTGCCGGACACGCCATCATGCAGGGGAAATTGGTATTCAGCCATTCCCGATCGACCTTCTTCTCAGCGAAACGACCTAACATCAACCCTCTCTGGAGACGAGGCGCGCGCTAGCTTGGAAAAAAGGGCGGAACGTTGCCCGCCCTTGGTCCGTTCTATTTCGAAAGGGTGAAGTCGGCCTTGCCTGTGCCGGAAACATCGACAGGCTTAGTCAGTGGTTTCATGCCTTCATGCCAGGCGACCACGTTGTACTTGCCATCGGGGACGTTTTCGATCTTGTAATTTCCGCTGGCATCAGTCTCGGCAAAGTATGGCGTAGGGCTGACAACAATGTAGCCGGCCATTTCCGGGTGAACGTTGCATAGCAATGACACCACACCAACATTATCGAACTTAAAGGGACGCTTATCGCCTTTCGGCCAGGTCCCGAGGTTATGGCCTAGTTTCTTGTTACCACTGATCGATGGCCAGAAGACATTGTGTTGCACGTTGTCGCTATTCAGAAACTGGACGGTCGTCCCTGCCTGAATGACCATGACATGCGGGTTAAACATCAAGCCCTTCTGGTCCATGACGGGCTGCTGCGATGGCGTTGGGAATGTTTTTCCCTGAATGGTATCTACGTACACAACCGAGGATTTACCAGGCGAGACGGTGCCTTCAATTGTGCCGGCAGAAACTGTAACTGCTACTGCCGATATGAGCAATAGCGTCAATAGAAAACGGGGTATCATGAATAATCCTTTCGAAGTTTGTGCATTCTCAACGACGAAGCAGCTAATACACCCATTCCAGCCCGGCTACGGCTGTATTGGTATGAAATGGATTGAATGCCATTGGCAATCCGGTTACTGGATTGGTGGCTATAACGACGGTTTGTGACGGGCGGAATTGATATTCAAACGACGCCTTGATATTGGCGTGAATCAGGAACTGTACTCCCGGCGTGATGCGATTGCGTGTGGAAGAAAACGGTCCGTTGAACGGAGCGCCGGTGAACGAAGGATTGGTTTGCAATCCATTAATACGATCGGCGGTGGAATTTACGCCATCGTAGCGGATCATCAAATACATCCAGGGATAGGCAAGCCACTCAGCATCGACGAAACCGCCGCTAAAGGTTGCCGGTGTGCTGCGGATGAAGCCTACCGGAACGGCTGAGCTCAGGTTCTGCAAGGGAATCAACGCCCCCGTGGAATCGATGGGCAGCAGGTTCATGTCGTGTCCGAACATATATAGTGCATTGAACTGGAGGCAGCAGCGATAGTTGAATGTCATGTTGCCGCCGACACGGTAGAAGGGCTCTCGTGCAGTGACAAGCGATGACGTATTGTCGACAGTTGCGCCCAGTAACCGTTGCACCGAACGTCCGTAAAAATAGTACGTGCCGAAATTTAAATAGGTATGATCGCGCGGACCGGTGGGGCCGGCAGCCTGGATGGCCTCGCGGCTTTCCTTGTCGTGTTCCAAGTTGAAGCGGTAATTGAAACTGGCGTAAATGTCCTTAAAGTCCGCATTTGAAGCTACCCCCACACCACCGTTGTTGCTGCCCGTCGCCTGCGGTATGTACGGACTGCCGGGATTCTGATCCTGTCCGATTGGACCAGTGTTCTGGTCGATGATCGCAATCGAGTAGTTGTAGCCCCCGGTGTGCAGTCCGCCACTGAACTCAACGCCCTTTCCCACGTCTGCCATTTGGAAGTTGTTATTGACAAATTGTTGCAATGGAACCAGCGAGTTCATCGCTCCGATATTGGCTTGCGAATAGATGTCATAGGGACTGATCCAGATGCTGCGGGCTTGGGTAAATGGCAATTCGAGTTCGAACTGACCAACGCGAAAATTAAGGGAGTTCTTCGGCAGCTTGATCAGTCGGCCGATATTGACGAACCTGAGATACCCATCACCCAATTCTCCGACCGCGTTCGCCCCGCTAACACTGATGTCATCGTCGACCCAGAACGCTATGTCGCTGCCGAAATTGCCGGCGGTGAAAATACTAAAGAAGCCAGTCTCAAAGTCTGTGGTGGGCACAAACGGGGGCAGCGTTCCCGCCGGTGTGAGGGCGGCAAACTTCCCACTGCTGGTTCCGGTGTACTGGAAGTAGTTGTTCATGCGCAGCCCGATCGGCGGGATGCCGGGAATCGTTCCTGGCCAAATAGCCTTCGGCCACAGTTCGGCGTTGGCTGGTGCTCCCAGCATTACGGGTGGGATCTTGAGCATCGACTCGTCGTCTTTTGGGAACTTAAACCCGGCATCTTTGAAGGCTTTGCCGAAATCGTTCAGCTTAGGAAAGTCGATGTGACATGTGCTGCAACTAGTGCCATACAACCGTGAGAACGCAGGGATTGCGAAGCCCTGGCGCGACGCAACGATCAGGAGAACCAGAACGAGGAGCGCCAGAAAGCACTTACTAATACGGAACGACTGCCACATGCCGTTCTCCTTTGCGGGGCGGGGCAGCAAGGAGAGCTGGAGTACCGCTGTCCCCACATATGATTCGTCTAATGGAACGGAAGTATTTCGTTCCCACGAACTATTTGGCAGTGATGCCCATCACGAATCTCTGTGACAAGCGGGTCTCTCGCAGCTTGGCTTGCGACCCTGACTCGACAACGGTTTCTTGATTACCGCACACAGAAGTAGGGAAGGCTTCAACTGGTAGGGATATAGCGTCAACGTCTAACAGGGTGCTAAAGACTATCGTCTGAGGCCGCTTCCGTGGATTCGAAGCCCGGCTGGCATAGCAGGCGCGGACAGCACGGCAGCGTCGCCAGGCGTCCTACATTGTATGACAAGATGTCACACCCAAGCGAGAATGGATGAAACACTGCCCGACCGGCTCACACACACAGGTGTGATCATGGTCACTGCGACGCTGTGCGGAATTTGGAATACGCGTTGCATCATGAGTGTGGGTGAGCAAAGCCTAATCCTGCAAGTGTCGGATGCCATTAAGTGTTGTCTTGCCGAGATAGGGAAAAGGAAGCGCCTTTCCACGGCCGACACTCTGTTTTGCGAGGACGGCGACAATGCCGGCGTCTTCCTGGTGATCGACGGCGCAGTATGTATGAGGGTAAAGACCTGACGACATCGGCCATCCCTTTGCGAATCCCAGCGATGCTTTATGGCCACGACGGAAACCTTCATGTGGATCTTGTTGCGCCGCTGCTCAATACTCCCACCTGCGTTCATGCCGCTGCCTCTGGCTGGTTGGCCCCAGAGAGTAACTTGATCATGAGCGCGCCGCGAGACGGACACATTCAGCTGTGTCAAAACTGTTCCAACCCCCTCCATCAAGAGCACTGGGACTTTGCTTGAGCGAAAAGCAGATTCCCCAAGTTATTGTGTTTATTACAAGTGGTCGGAATCAATGAGAGGCTTTGGAGCGGGCGTCGGTGCGCCCAAGGCAGGTGCGCTACCAGGCTGCGCTCCGCCCCGACTGGCTTCGATTATAGCAATCTCCGCTTTGGCCGGCCTCGAATGGCTGCCGCGAAACCATCCTCCGCCGATGACCGCTATAATGGAAAGTTCATGTCTGGCCTCGTATACGCCGCGGTTGCCTATGTACGCAGCCCGGTTGGGATCTTCGTAGAAGAGCTGCGTCGCGACCTGCACCCCGCGCATACCCACGCGGATGCACACTTGACGATTCTGCCTCCCCGTCCACTGTGCGGTATGGAACAGCCGGCGATTGATTTGATCACCCAACTTTGCCAGTCGGCCAGTCCCTTCGAGGTCACGATGGGGGACGTGGAAACCTTCATTCCGTTGACTCCCACGGTTTTCCTGCGAGTGGCGCGCGCCGCTTATCGCATGCGCGAGTTGCATGACAAACTGAATTGTGGCGGGTTGGCTTTCGATGAGCCCTGGCCCTACATGCCGCACCTCACGGTCGCGAAAATGGACCACGCCGACGAAGCGCGGAAAGTGCTCGGCATCGCCCGCCAGCGCTGGCAAGACTACACCGGCTCGCGTGAAGTTCGGATCGAGTCACTGACGTTCGTCAAAGGAACCGGGGAGCGCTGGCTTGACTTGGCCGAAGTGCGGCTGGGTGAAGGGGCGTTGAAGTAAGAGGCCTGGTGGCGAATTTCGCAACGATCTCAGCCGGAGGCCCGGCCAGTTGTTCCACCCGCTTCCGCGCGCCGCGGCAAGTCGATGGCGCCCACCGCCTCTACATCGACGGAGGGACGACGATTTCAAGGACTCCTGCGCGCAGGCCGCGTTCAACATCTCATTATCACTCGTGCCTGGGCTCATAAGTGAGGGGATTCCTCGCTTCGACACCCTACCGCGCGATGTGCGGCCGCATCGCGCAGCCACGCAACACTGTCCCAGCGGCCTGGTGCAGAGCGGGTCACGTGGCCGCCTGACAATCCAAGCCGTCTTAGCTATTTTCAGGGGTGCGGCAACTCGGAGCGATTGGCGGCGCGGTGGTCAATGGTCTTCTTCAGGCTCTTTTCAGCAAGCGAGTAATCCCGACCAAAATCACGGCACCCACAAAAGCAACGATGATAGAGCCGATCATTCCCCCGCCCGGCCAGATTCCCAACAGCCCAAAGATCCAGCCGCCCACAATGCCACCGAGAATGCCGAGAATGATGTCCACTATTACACCGTAGCCACCGCCCTTCATAACCTGTCCAGCCAGCCAACCTGCGACCAGCCCTACGATAATCCATACGAGAAACCCCACGTCAGTCCTCCTTGGGTCCGCTTCTACACGAATGAACCAAAAGTACCCCAGCCCGCCACCAGAGTGCAATGCTACATTCAGATTTCCCATGGTGGGCCCGCCGGGCGATTGTGAGGGCCCCATCCCACGACTGTTCCCAGTACACAAGATGCTACCGCGAGCCGGTCGTTACAGAATTGTGCGAGCGAGATTGCGGGCGCAGCCAAGAATAAAATAGTGGGTGGGAATCCCCCGAATGGGTGTATAGTGCGCGGCTGTGGGGAGCTAAACGGAAATCCGGGCCCAGAGGTCGCAGTTCTTGTCGTCTTGATCCGGGCCTATTGTTCGCACTTATCGGGCAAATTGCCCAAGCCATATAACACAAACCTGCGATTCAGGAGTGGGCTATGTCTCGCTGCTCGCCTCTTGCACTTGTTTGCCTTGTCCTCTGGTCACTTTCCATGACGATGGCAGCCTATTGCCAGGATCAACCCCCCGAAAAACCAACCGGCGTAATGACTATCGACGACCTCTTTGCCCAGGTGGGCAGCAGAGTTCCCGCCTTCGGTGGCATGTTCGTCGATGAGAAGAGCGACACCCTTTACCTCTATATGGTTCCCGGCGAAGGCGGAGACCTGGCCAGGTTAGATCGGGTAATCACGGATGTTCTCGGCCCCAACCGTCCCCCGGAGCACAAGCTTCAGGCACTGGCGGCCCAGTACACTTTCCGGCAACTCAAGACATGGCATGATCGCCTGAGCCCGCAGGTGCTTGCCCTTCCCGGCGCGGTGTTCACCGACATCGATGACAGCAAGAACCGGCTGGAAGTGGGTATTGAAACCTGGGCGCTCGCCGGGGCTGTAGAGACAGTACTGGCGGCGTTAGACATCCCGCGCGAGGTAGTCAACCTAGAAGAGACCCCGCCGGTCAGTTTGCCGGGCATCCCCGCCGACCAGAATCCGCTGCAAACGGTAGACGAAGTGCGAGAAGGCAAGACCCTTCGGGATGAGTTCCGACCGCTGGTAGGCGGTTTACAGATCCAGATTGCCGTCACCGGTCTGGCTAGCTCAAGCACATGTACGTTAGGCTTTCTCGCCACGCGCGAAAAGATACTTGGGCTGGTGACGAACGACCACTGCATCCAGGAGCACAACCAAAGACATCTTGATCTGAACATGTTTTATCAGCCTACGATCGATGACAAGTACAAGGTCGGAAATGGAAGTGTTGACCCTGACTACTTTAAGAAGGAGCAAAATCCCGACTGCCCCGAAAACAGGTTTTGCCGTTTTAGCGATAGCGCCTTCGCCACACTCACTGACAAGGCCACTGACCCCGTCGGCTACGTAGCTAAGCCGGCATCAGGTTTGGATTGGGACGGTACCACGAAGTTCCGGATAGTAGGCACGGTAAAGCCCGTCAAGGACATGTCGGTGACGAGGGTGAGTTCGCAGAGCGGAATCGATACCGGATCGGTTTCGAACCCGTGCCGAAACTTGAATACGAAGGATTCAAAGGGGAGAGATACCGGAGTTACCCTTCTATGTCAGGTGTCGGTAGGGTGGACTGTCAAGGTTGTGCCCGGAGACAGTGGTTCGCCCGTCTTCACCACCAACAAGGAAAACAACGATGTTATGCTCCTGGGACTTCTCTGGGGCGACACGGGAGTCAGCCCTGTAGACCAAATCAAGATAACCGGTACTGAATTAGGACCGACCCTGCTGGTCTGTGCCGACGGACTTAAGTGCTGAAGATTGTGGGCGGACACGAGTGGGCAAGGAGCGAGTGCAGGCAGAACCGCAAACTCACCGTAAGGACCCTTTGTGAAAACAAGTGGGGCACACAAGCACAGATTCTAGGAGAGCCGTTGCGAGTACGGCGGCCGGTGCGACTTCTCAGCTTCCGGTGACATATCTGTAGGTCCGCGAACAACTGGCGAAGCGGGCCGCCTTAGCGCAGCTTCGCGTACTGTGCCTGCGCTTGTTTGAGGATGGGAAGATCGGGGTCGGCATCTTTCCACAAGGCGAGGAAATCTTCGTAAGACTTGCGTGCGGCGGCATTGTTGCCGCTCATGGCCTGGGCTTGTGCCAACCGCAAATGCGCCAGGGCCGCGATGGGGATGTTTAGGATGACGCCGCGATTGTCGAGCATCTTCTGGAACTGGGCTGCTGCCGGCCCGGCTTGGCCTTGCTGCAGATAGGCCAATCCTCGCAAGTACACCGGATAAAACGCAATCCCTGGCGATGGCGAACCGATTTCATACGACGCTACCGCCTGCAAAGCTGCAATGGCAGCAGCGGGATTCTTTTCGTCAAGCGCGATCGCCGCTCGTATCGTAGGCACCCAATAGTCGTTCACCATGGTGTCGGAGGGATACTGTTTGACCAGTTCGTCTGCCAGCGTCTGGGCGCGCTTGCGATCGCCGCTTCTGGCCAGGGCAAGCGCCGCCAGGATGCGCACGTTCTTGCCCGGTCCAGCGGCCAGCGCGGCCGTGGCCTGTTGACGCGCACGCTGTGGATCGCCCAGCTCGGCTTCATGTAAGGCGCCGGCCAACTGCCACAAAGCTGCCGCCTCATTCGCGCCCGCGTGCAATGCGGAAGCCTGCGCTAGTTGCGAGAGCTCGCGTGCCTTGGTCAATCGTCCAAAGTAAGCTTCCGTGTCAGACTGCAGAGCGAGCAATTGATCTTCAACGCCCGGTTTGCCGGTAGCGGCCACCACCTGCCGGGCCATTGCCGCGGTATTTCCCCGCAGAAAGTCCACTTCGTACAAGTCCGCGAGTAGGGCCGGATCGGCGAGCTTACGGATCCGCGCCTGTTCCAGGACCGCCTGCGCATCGTCCAGCCGGTCCAAGTCAATATAGGTCACGGCCAGGTTGTGATAGTTGATAACGTTGCCGGGATCCAGTTGCAAGCCATTTTGCGCTTCGGACATGGCTTGGTCGTACTTACCGATCGCGTTGTACCAGGAATTCAAGTTCATGTACGACGACTGTTCCCGGGGATAGGCCTGTTGTAGCAGTTGATAGGCCGCTATGGTTTGGTCGGCGTCGCCGGTGACCAGATCGTGATAATGGGAAACGATGTAAAGCTTCTCCCGCTCGCTGGTATGGTCGCGTAGTTGATAGGCCTTAGTCGCGTTTTCCGCGGCCAGAGTGGGCTGATTGAGATTAAAGTACTCCACCCCCAAACGCGCATAGGCCATGGCAAAGTTAGGATCAAGGTCAATTGCGCTTTTGAAATAAGGGACGGCCGCCGAGTAACCCTGCGTGCTTCCCATTTTCATGCCTAAGCTATAGGACTTCAGCGCGTCCAAAGACGGCGTAGTCGCCTGCTCGACAGGCGTGTCGTACTTCTGCACTGACGCCAGTGACTCGCCGAGTTTTTCGCGCATTCGTCTGGTCGCCTTACCCAACGCATTCAGCACTTGTTCGCGGCTGCCGGCGTCGGCCTGCTCGCTGCCCAAAGAGTCTCCCGTGTTGCAATCGACGGCATTTAGACCAATCAGGTAGTGGCCGCCGACGCCTGAGATATAGCCGAGCAACACCGCCTTGCTTCCCGCCCGCTGACAGACCTGCCGCGCGACCTCTTCGTTCAAATGAGTGTCAGCCGGAAGTCCCATGAAGTGCAGCTGTTCACTCACCTTCTGGTCGGAGAGCACGTTGAGGAAGGGCGACTGTTCCAAGTCAACGCTCAAGGCTTGCTTAAGAGCGCTGTCAAATACCGGCTCGCCCGTAGTGTTGTCGAAATCCGCCAGTACGATGGTGTCTCGTTCGGAGAGGACTGCGCTCTTCCCCGAGCGCCAATAGAGAAAACCCACGACCGCCGCGATCAGTAAGAGGGCCGCTACCGCAAGGCCGGTCCCGCGCGTTCGACGGCCGGGTGCACCTCTGGGATGTGTTCCCGGCTCCATGGCCGTTGCCGTTGCTGCCATTGCCGGCGGCGGTGTCGCCACGTCGGGTGGAACTACCTTCTTCAAGTTCAGCACCAGCGCCGCTTCGGGTGGCACCTTCGGTGGAGCAGTTGCCCAGGGTCCTACCGGCAGCTTGATCGCCGGCATCGCGATTCCGCTCTGAATTCCCGACTGCGACTCGACCACGTGAGGGGCGGGCGCGAGTATGGTCTTGGAGACCACCGGCGCCAGGAATCGGTATCCCCGGCGAGGAATGGTTTCGATGTAGAGGGGGGTATCGGCGCTGTCGCTCAGAGCATTTCTGATCTGCTTGATGCAGTGATTCATCCCTTGTTCAAAGTCAACGTAGGTTTCTTCACCCCAGATTTGCTGTTGAATATCTTCCCGGGTCACGACCTGGCCCGAGTGGCTGGCTAGTAGGGCTAGAAGCTTGAAAGGCTGAGGCGACAGCTTGATGAGAGTCCCCGCCTTGCGCAGCTCTTCGGTCGTGAGATTTAACTCAAAGACCCCGAAGCGCAGAAGTTCATGCGTGGCGCTCACTGTCGGCTTGCACCTCAATTGTTGCGCCGGATTATACATCGGGAATGCCTAGACCCTCGCCACAGACGATCATATGTGAGGCTAACGCATTTTGTTTCAGCAACTTGGACGATCATCTTTAACTCATGCCCAAATCAGACGCCAACCATTGAACCGGAAAGCGAACCGGTTCATTGTGACCCTCGAGAACGGGAGGAACCCAAATGGGCCACTCACGATTCTCGCAGGGGCGCTCCCGAAGGCGGGGCTGTAATCCCGCCTCCGGGTTGCGAACACCCGGAACCACCCAGAAGACGAAAGGAGGTCCCATGACCACTCACATCACTTCCCGGTACGCGACGACCTTGGGGCCTTTCTTGACCTTGCTTGTGTTGACGGCATCGCGCGGAACCAACACTGCACCCGACCGGCTCGCCACTGTGGAGACCGCTCCGGTGGAAGTGGCTGGCGAACGTGCCAAGTTCCAAGGGGAGGGCCCGAGGACGCACGGCGACGCAATCGCGCTGGGTCCATTTCTTACTCTGATTGTGACCCTGCGCCGCCGAAAAGGAAATGGAAGCGGTGCCTGGCCGCGGGGCTCCGTCGCTTGGGGAGCCGCGGCCTTCATAAGGATTCACGCTTCTGAATGAACACCATCGATTAGGGAGCGCGGTCCCTTTCTACTGGCCGAGAACGCGCACCCGGCGCGGGGCAGCTTGGCGCTCTAGCTGCCCTTCGCTTTCTAACGATCCACGTCGCCACCAACCGTGATTAAGAGGAGGTCACGATGAAAACCGCAAACGCAACCAACCCCGTAGTGAGGGCAGCCAAACAGTCCATCATCTTGAGCGTGCTCTTGGTCCTGATCGTGTTCAGCGGACGAGGAAACGCCCAGTCGAATTCACAGCAGTTCGTCGCCTTCCAGGACTTTGTGGCAAACACCGCCACCGCCAGTTCCAGCGACTATCTCGCCCAACCGGCTAGCCAAGTCAAGGATGCGGCGGCCTTCGAACAGATGCGTCAGCACATTCTGGGCCTGTACCAGGGCGTGCAAGTGGACCACAGCTTCGTGCAGGATTCGCAGTATTTCGATTGCGTTCCCGTTGCCCAGCAACCGTCAGTTCGACTCCTCGGCATCACTATCGCCGCAACGCCTGCTGCGATGCCTTCCGGCGAAGATGCCTCCGCGCAAGCGAACCCCGCCGTTGAGGACGCATTGGACGAATTCGGTAACTCCGTCAACTGCGAGGAGAACACTATACCCATGCGCCGCATCACTCTTGATCAGCTCACCCGCTTTGCAACGCTGGACGATTTCCTTCAAAAAGGTCCAGACGGAGCCGGGCAGGTTGGTGAACCGGACGAAGGTCCCGCCCCGGCAGGTGGCAAACGATATGCGCATGAGTATCAGACCGTCAACAACCTGGGTGGCAGGTCCGAGCTGAGTCTTTGGGACCTCACCGTGGGTCCGGGAGATGAGTTTTCTCTTTCCCAACAATGGTACGTGGGCGGCACGGGTGACGCCAGACAGACGGTGGAAGGCGGGTGGATCAAATACCCTAAACACTTCGACAAAGACCATGCGGTTCTGTTTATCTTTTACACCTCCAAGAACTACCAGAAAGGATTCGGCTGCTACAACCTGGAATGTGCAGCTTTCGTACAGACGGACAACACCTGGAAGCTCGGAGGCGCGTTTCCCAAGTATAGTGTCTCCGGCGGTGAGCAGCATTGGTTCTCCATGGAGTGGTACCTGGTTCCCAACGGCGCCGGAGAAAAGAATTGGTGGCTGCTGTTGAAGAGCGATGCCGACGTGCAATGGAAGTGGGTCGGCTACTACCCCGAAAAAATCTTTGATGGAGGACAGATGACGAAGAATGCTGAGTCGATTGACTACGGAGGCGAAACCGATCCCGACCAGGACATTTGGCCTCCCATGGGTAGCGGCGCCTGGCCGGATAAGGGCTGGACGTTGGCGGCGTACCATTCGAACATCAAGTACACCGATACTAGCCGAAACGTGAAGACGCCCACTTTGACCCCAGTCCAGAATTCCGACAATTGCTACAAAGTTGCCACCCCTGCCGTGAACAATGCCGCGGCCTGGGGAACCTACTTCTTCTTCGGCGGACCAGGTGGAAAAGACTGCAAGTAGCGGGGGCAATTGCTCATTCAATAACTTCGGCCGCGCGCTTCCGGTATCCGTGGTACAAACCTTGGACCTGGAAGCTACGCGGCCGAAACCGACTGCCCTTCCAATAAAAGCGCCCCGGAGCAGGAGGTATTCTCCGGGGCAGAAGAGCTATGTCAGAAAGAACTCGCGGGTGATCTTGATCCACTGCTCATCCGGCATGGTGCTGGCCAGGTCGTCGATGGCCACGCCGCCGTCTTGCGCCAAGGCCCCCAGTGCGCTCGGCATGACGCGCTGCAACCGCATCGAGGACTCCTCTGTCCACCAGCGGGCAAGGGCACCGCCCAGCAGGTTGCGGAAGTTGGTCTTGGAGTCGGGAGATTGCACGGTCACCAGCCAGCCTTCGCCGTAGGGATCTTTGCCAGCCAGTGAGGGATCGTTCACCACCGCCTCGTTGATGTCGGCGACGCTACCTTCGATCGGCGAAACCATGTCCACCTTTACGCCGTTGCGCACGATGCTCCACACCTTCTGTCCCTGGCGAATCCACTGCCCGCGTTGCGGCAGCGCGATGTGCTCTACTTTGCCGGTCAGCTTGGACGCGAAGTCGTCAATTCCGATTCGCACCAGGTTCGGGCTCTCACTCAACGCCCAGGTATGGCCCGGGTGATAGCGCAAATTGTCCGGAACCGAGAATCCACCGACTAGGCTGGGCTTCAGCCGAGGCGCGGTAGCCGCCTGTCTGCTCATCGCCGGTGCTACCCGCAGGACGGGATGCTTCGCTTTGGCGTAGAAATGGTCGATGGTAAGAAAGATGCCGAACATCATAAGAACGAGTAGAACTGTCATGGCCTGCCTCCTGCTAGAAACCCTGCCGCGCTTTTCCTTCTGGCGCTTGGCAGCTTTCTGTAAAGCACTCGACATACCAAACTCGCAAGAGATGAAAGTCGGCCCTCTGTGCGCTTTTACATGCTTATAAATCAGTATGTTACGGTGTAGCGTTGCGAAACGCAACGATCAATGAGTTGCATTTCACAGCGTCAGACTTGTGGTGTTCTTCAACAGAAATCAGAGTTGATCAAAGAGTAGAAGGCACTATCTTCAAACCATCACTTGCAAAATCAGCAACTTAGGGCGTGCCGATGGACAGTGTGACGGTGTGTTGCGAATCTCATCTGGACTGATGCAGTCTGCAACAGGGTCAACGCAGAAGACAGCAGCGAGCAAAAGATTTCTCCGAGCAGGCACTTGTGGCGAAGAGGCAGGAAAACCATTCACCTCTTATTGCAATCCACTTTTACCTCGCAGCGCTCGTCGAAGAAATCAGTGACAATGGGAGAGCTGTAACCGTGTGGTATGGCCCCAGCCTGCAATCGGCAATAACAAGAAAGGAGGGCTTTCGCCCTCCTGCTTGCCGCGGATTGTTCTCGAAGCTACTGTTTTACGGGGCCAAACACCGGTAGGATTGATCCAAATATCCCGTGATTTTCACCGAAAGGTCCCGCCGTGAAGTACAGAGTAGTGGTGGGACCACCGGAGCCTCCGTTGCCGAATGCCAGCGCCCACAGCCCGTCAATCTTCAGCGGCAGGCCGTTGACGTCGAACATGTTTCCGATCCACGCCCCAGTACTGAGGTTGAACGCCGAGACCGCTCCGCTGCCGAAGTTTCCGATCAAAAGGTCATTGCCGAATCCACTGAAACTGGCGGGTGCCTGCACCACGCCCCAGGGAGCGTTCAGGTAGAGATTGTGCGCCAGACGCAACTGCAGGCTGCCCTGGGTGTCGTAGATATCGACATAGCCGTTCCCCTCGCCGGGCACGTCGTCGTGCTTGGCCGCATCTTGCTTGGCATAGGTCACGACCAAGTTGCTGCCGACGAGCTGGACGTTGAACGGAGCGTAGCCGGCGGGGAGGGTCGAATCGACAAAGGCGTTCGATCCGAACGAGTGGAGGGCAAAAGTGCTGTCGTACGCCTCCACTGTTCCCGCGTTGAAATTCGCCACGTAGAGATAATTAGCTCCTCCCGCGCTGGCCAGAGCCATTCCTTTATAAACGGCGCCGCTGCCGCTGTTGTTGACCGCGATAAAAGCATTGGTGCCGCTATACCAGCCGGAGATCGTTCCATCTTCGGTGCAGAAGATGAAGACTGCCGGGAAGCCGTGGATGGTGAAGCCACTGGAGGCGTTGTAAACCGTTCCCGACGGCGAACCGGTCCCGGACCCGCTGCCCGAGGGAATTGTGACCACCAACCCCTGAGGTTGTCCGGCGCCGTTGTACAGGGTGGAAAGGCCGCTTCCGTTATCGGAAGCCCACCACGGACCCGACGGGCTGATCGACAAGCCCCAGGGATTTACCAGATTGCTGTCCTGAAAGGCAGCGGCATTTGAAATGTCAGATGTCAGGTTTGTCACCGCAACTCTTTGTGCAGAAGCTGGCAGGCTCAGCAGTGCGATGGTCAGCAGCGAAAGTACTACCATCCCGCCCAGCCGGAAGGCATTTTGTGGTTTCGTGATACTTAGCATTGTTCTTCTCCTCGAATCTCGAATTCGTAAATTGCTTCCGGCAACGCTTCGTCCCAGGAATCCTGCTGCCACAAGCTTCCCTCAATCTATCGAGAAGAAACTAAGTAGTTGTCTTGGGGAGGTGACGGTATTGTCAAAACTTGTTAACAACTTAAGCCGGGAAAAAGATGGTGTAAGGGCCGCGTTTGTCACAGTTTTGTGAACATGCCGTTGACGGGCGGATTGATCTGTTATTAGCTGGAGTTATACAGAAGCTGATATGGAAAAAATCCTAGTTATCGAAGACGATGCGGCAGTACAGCGTGCCTTGCGGCGGACCTTTGAAACCGCAGGTTTCGATGTAGCAATTGCCTCCGACGGGGCGATGGCGATGGAGACCTTCCGCGCCACCATGCCGCGCATCGTCATTCTGGATCTGCGATTGCCGGGAAAGTCTGGCCAGGATATTTGCCGTGAGATCAAGCAAGAGTGTTCCAGTGTCCCAATTCTGGTGCTGAGTGCCGCCAGCGACGTGTTGGACAAGGTCCTGCTGCTCGAGTTAGGTGCCGACGACTACGTCACCAAGCCGTTCAGCCCGCGCGAACTTCTGGCGCGGGTGCGGGCCGCCGTGCGCCGGTTGAACCAGGGTTCGGACAAGATCGAACTGTTCAGCTTCGACGACGTGGAAGTAAATTTCTCCAAAATGGAGTTACATCGCTGCGGACAGTTAATTCCACTTACCCCGCAAGAGTTCAAGATGCTGCGTTTCTTTCTCAATAACCAGGAACGCGTCATCTCCCGCACCGAATTGCTGAATGAGGTATGGGGCTACAACAATTATCCGACCACGCGTACCGTCGATACCCACATTCTCCGGCTGCGACAGAAGCTGGAGAAAGATCCCGCCGACCCGACCCACTTTCGCACGGTCCACGGTACCGGCTACAAGTTCGTCAGGTGAGCGGGCCCAAGGGATGCCAGCGATGAGCAGATTACGGTTGCGCACAAAGTTTCTCATCGCCATGTTGCTGACCTCCGCCGGGCTGACCTCCGTCTCGCTGCTGATCGTGCGGCGCACCGTGGCCAACCATGTACGGCGCGGCCTGAGCAACGATCTGGCCAACTCGGTTGAAACCTTCCGCAATGTGCAGCGGGAGCGCGAAGCTGCCTTGGCGCGTTCAGCCCAGCTGATGGCCGATCTGCCCAACCTGAAGGCGCTGATGACCTCGCACCATGCGCCCACCATCCAGGACGCATCGCGCGAGATGTTTCACCTGTCCGGCGGCGACTTGTTTGCCTTGTCCGACCCCACCAACCAGTTCGTCGGATTTCATACCAAGTCTCCGGGCATCACCCGTGCCGAGGCCCAGCAACTGCTCGACCGCCGTGGTGCTCTCGATGAGCCGTTGCAATGGTGGTTCGCCGGAGGACATCTGTATGAAGTTGTGCTAGCTCCGATCTACTTTGGCCCTCGGGCAGACAATGCGCTGCTGGGCGTGGTGGCAGTCGGTTATGAAATGAACAGCGCCGTGGCGCGCCAGGTTAGCCAGGTAGCTGCCAGCCAGGTGGCCATCGTAAGTGGTCAGACCGTGGTAGTGAGTACGCTCAACGCCGAGCAAACCAGTGAACTGAAGCCGCACCTCACCAGCGATGGCGTGGCCGCAGGTCCAACCGATTGGAAGCTGGGCAAAGAAAGCTTTGTGGTTTCCTCGCTGACCTTGGATCCGGACGAATCGCCGCGGGTGACCATCGTGGTCATGAAGTCATACGATGAAGCGACGGCATTCCTCAACCGCCTTCGGCAACTGTTACTGGCGGTCGGGCTGGGAGGGGTCTTCGTCGGCAGCTTGCTGGTGTATATCATCGCCAGCACCTTCACCCGGCCGCTGGAGAAATTGGTGGATGGCGTGAGCGCGCTCGGTGGAGGAGATTTCCGCTATCCCGTGCACGCCCCGGGGGCGGGCGAGGTTGCCGAGCTGACGGAAGCTTTCTCACGGATGCGCGACAGTCTGCACTTGGCCCAGCAGCGGCTGCTGGCTGCCGAGCGCCTGGCCACCATCGGACGAATGGCCAGTTCCATTTCACACGACTTGCGCCATCCGCTTACGGCGGTGCTGGCTAATGCCGAGTTCCTGGCCGACGCCGAACTGGGTCCACTGCAAAGGGAAGAGCTTTACCTGGAGATTCGTGTCGCCGTCAACCGGCTCACCGACCTCATCGACTCCTTGCTGGAGTTGTCGCGGCCAGCCGAGTCGCTGAACGTTATCGACACCCCGGTGGAGCGCACCATCAGCCGCGCTATCGAGTTGGTGCGCGCCCATCGCCAGTTTCACAAGATCGTGGTCGGCATTGAATCTCCAGGCCTGCACAGCGCGCAGTTCGATCCGCGGAAAATGGAGCGCGTCTTCTACAATCTGTTGCTCAATGGCTGCCAGGCGGCGCAAGTGTGCGGCGGCCGCGTTGGCGTTACCGTGACCGACGGCAATGGCAACCTCGATATTCGTGTAAGCGACGACGGTCCCGGAGTAGAATCTTCCATCCGCGACAAACTGTTCCAGCCGTTTGTCAGTCATGGCAAAGAAAACGGCACGGGGCTGGGCCTTACCATCGCGCAAAAGATTGTGCAGGACCACAACGGCAGCCTGGAACTGGAAAGTTCCATGCCGGGCCGCACGGTGATGCGGATGGTGTTGCCCCGAGTATTGCAGAAGACGGCTGTGGCCAGCGGCCGGGTGGCCGGCAATTCTCAGCCTTTCCCTGCTTGAACGGGTATTCGCCGCCAACTTCGCGGCCCTCAAGAACCCAGGTACAGCCAGGTATAGAGAGGTGCGACATGAAACGCTCACGCTGTCCTCAACTCTTGCGTCCGGCGCTGATTGCGTGGCTGGCGATGACGTCAGGCCTTTGGTGCGCCGCGCAGGTGCAGCCGCAGGCGACAACCTCACCCGAAAACAACGGTACAAACGCCGCTCTCGGAGAGCTGCAATCCCAGGTGCGCGAATTGAAGGACATGGTGCTGCAACTGCAGCAGCAAACGGTCGCCAGCCGGGCAGAGATTACCCATCTTCGAGAGGAACTGGAGACCCGACGCAATGCCGGGGACGCAACTATCGTCGATGAACAATCGCCGGCTTACACTTCCTCGACTACCGCACAATTAGAGCAGCGCGTGGATCAAGTTGAAGGCGACCAGCAACTGCTCTCTGGCAAAGTCGACGATCAGTATCAGACGAAAGTCGAGAGCGCCTCTAAATACCGCGTGCGTTTTTCCGGCATCGTGCTCTTCAATCTGTTTGGCAACAGCGGCTCCGTCGATAACCAGGACGTGCCTACCTGGGCCAACCCGCCTGATCCCATGGGGTCCACCGGTTCGGTGGGAGGCACGCTACGCCAGACGATCCTGGGATTTGAGGCCTTCGGTCCCGAGGTCCTGGGAGCGCACACCAGCGCCAACGTCAACTTCGATTTCGGGGGCGGTTTTCCTGCCACCTACAACGGCGTGAATTCCGGACTGGTGCGGTTGCGCACCGCCGCCATTCGCCTCGATTGGAAGGACACCTCGGTGATTGCCGGCCAGGACGCGTTGTTCCTTTCGCCCCAGTCCCCCACCTCTTTTGCATCGCTGATTGTTCCCGCACTGTCTTACGCCGGCAATCTCTGGTCATGGACGCCGCAGTTGCGAGTGGAGCATCGGTTCGCGCTGTCGTCCGATTCCAGGGTGACGTTGCAAGGCGCTCTCCTGGACCCCTTGACCGGCGATCCACCAGCCGATGGTAACTACACCTGGTATCGAACTCCTGACGCCGGCGAAGAAGCCCGTCAGCCAGCCTATGCGATGCGCGTCGCCTACTCCCATCCTTGGTTTGGGCAGACCTTCACGCTAGGTGCGGGTGGCTATTACAGCCGGGAGAACTGGGGCTATGAGCGGATCGTCAATGGCTGGGCCGGAACCATGGACATCAATCTGCCCCTCAGCCGCCGCTTCGCACTCAGTGCCGAATTTTATCGCGGCGCGGCCATCGGAGGTCTGGGCGCCGCTCTGGGACGCAGTGTGGTTTACGATGGCATGCTCTCCGATCCCAACACTTACGTGAATCCGGTGAATGCTGTCGGCGGGTGGGCGCAATTTAAATTCCGGGCGACGCCCAAGCTGGAATTCAACGGCGCATTCGGACAAGACAGTCCCTTCGCCGCCGACATTCGCTATTTCGGCGACCAGGTACAGAGCGACGCTCCAGCCTATTTCACCGCCAACCGCGGTGCGTTTGGCAACGTCATCTACCGCCCCCGTTCGGACCTGCTGTTCTCCATGGAATACCGCCGTCTACGCACCTTCACCATTTACGACGACAGCTATGACGCGGGCCAGCTAAACCTGTCGGTGGGGGTACTATTCTGAGGATTGAAGTATGAGTATCCGGAAACAAGCGGCCCAGTGGCTGGCGATCGCCGGATGTTTAATCGCGGCTTTGACATGTAACGCCCAGGACATTACCGTTACCGGTCACGTCGACCCCGAGGGTGCAGCGAAAACGTCTTCCGCAAGTGCCAGCGTCGTCTGGCTGGTACCGGTGGGCGCAGCTGCCGATTCGCCAGCTGCGCCTATGCACGCCGTCTTGACGCAGAAGAACAAGATGTTCGACCCTCACCTGCTGGTCGTCACCCGAGGCTCGAGCGTCGAGTTTCCCAATCACGATCCCTGGTTTCACAACGTCTTTTCTTTGTTTAACGGTAAGCGGTTTGACCTGGGCTTGTATGAGGCAGGCAGCAGCCGCACGGTTCATTTCGACCGCGTGGGCATCTCTTACATCTTCTGCAACATTCATCCGGAGATGAGTGCCGTCATCGTTGTCCTGCCCAGCCCCTACTTCGCCATTCCCAACCGGCAAGGCGAATTCTCGATCGCGTCCGTTCCAGCGGGCCGCTACACGGTTCATGTTTGGAATGAGAATGCCTTGCCGGCAACGCTGCAGGCGCTCTCCCGCGAAGTCCAGGTCAGCGATGCTTCGCATTCGCTAGGCACGATCCGGGTGCAGGTCACGATGGCCGCTTCCGTGCCGCACAAGAACAAGTACGGCCAGGACTACGAGCCACCCTCGCCCAACAATCCGGTTTACGTTCAGCCCTGATCAGACCGGAAATTGGGTGCCACCCGGGCCCTCCATTCCCGGAAGGGCACACTTCGGCGCGCCCAACGGAGGGACGAACCAGGGGCACCAGGCACCGGGCGTTAAGACGTGAGGCAGCATTTCCCTGTGTGGTAGGATTTGGGGCATGGATGCCGATCTCCAGCGGTATTTGGAAGGAATGGAAAAGCGTCAGCGCGAGTATATTGACGAGCGCGCACGTGAATCCGAGAACCGCCTGCGCGAGCACATCGACGGGCGCATTAACGACACGGAAAAGCGCCTACGCGAGTACATCGACGAGCGCACACTGGATCTGCGCGAGTATATTGACGAGCGCACACGTGAAACCGAGAACCGCCTGCGCGAATACATCGACGAGCGCACCCATGACGCGGAAACTCGCATTGTCCGGGCCTTCGGCGCTTATCAGGAATCAGCCAGCGTGCGTATGCGGAAGATCGAAGCCGACGTCTCCAACGTCAATGCATCCACCAGTCAGCAGCTTGATGCCGTGCAATCGAAGCTCCTCGATCTGGAAACCCGGATTATTAATCTGGAAGGACCGCAGGGTAGAACTGCCTGAACCAAAGAGCGCGAACCGAAGACCCCACACACCAGGCATACCCTCTACGACGCAGCGTCAGTCTTAAGGTTTGCGTCCCGCAGGGACAGCATATCTAAGCCCAGCGTTTCAACGCCGGGTAGATTTCCATTTCGGGGTGAGTCCCGAGAGGGACGGCATATGATCTATCCGAAAACGTATCGCGAATCATACGATGCCCCGAATGGTTCCCATGGCGTCCCTGGCGGGACTCGGCGAGTCTCTTCTTCGCTCACCCAGCGTTGAAACGCTGGGCTTAGACGCTGGGCTTAGATATGCTGTCCCCTGCGGGGACAGGGCTCGGCGGGAACTTCGGTTTGGGCCCGGAATCGCAAAGTTGTTTGATTAGCAGTTTGTTTTAGACGTTTCCCAGGTTAGCGTTCAAGGGAGGCCGCGAACCTGATGGCACCAGGTGTAGACCGCACACGAGAGCACGGGTCTGGTGTTGAACCTGGGGAATATAATCATTTGTGATGAGCGGCGGTGAGTGCACACCCATCGAGTGGGCGAAAAGCCGGGAAGCGCGATTTGCAGAGTTCGCAGCTAAAGAGGCCGCGATGCGGGAGCGAACACTTGCGAAATTGCTCGGTGGATTGTGGCACACAACTCATCCTGATCGCTTCAAACGTGTCCTAACAGCACGTGGGAAACGTTCATTCCGTTTCGGGAAAAGTGGGGTTCATCCGTTTGGATCGAGATAGACCGATTGAAGGTTGCGCCAAACCTGATTTCTGGTTCTGCGGTTGTTGAGAAGTGGAAAGCGGACAATGCTCATGGCAAGAGCTTGATGCCCTACATCGAAGCTGTCCATGTTGGCCGGCTGCCGCGAGCGGCATTCAAGCGAGCTTTCCTAGTCGGCGCAGAGGATGACCAGTTCCACGAACTCAATTTCTGAGAAGCCCGTTTCGGCAACCTCCGCTGGGGTCACTGACACTCACAACCGCCATCACACTCTCCCTTGACCCCGCCATTTACAATGCCTTCGGCTGCGAAACTGCTAGGAGACCACTCTGATGGCCCAGGTTGAAACCGAAGTCGAAACCAAATCGCTGCCCGCGAATGCTTATGAGCCACTGAAAGAGGGCGAACTCTATGTGCCGCTGGTACCCACTAGCGCGAGCGTGCCGGAGATCACCGGGCGCGCGGTGCTCTGGGGTACGCTGCTGTGCATCATTTTCAGCGTGGCCTCGGCCTACTCGGCCCTGAAGGTCGGCCAGGGAATGGAGGCAGCGATTCCCATCTCCATCCTCGCCATCGGGCTGGCGCGTGTGTACAAGCGCCGTTCGACGGTGCTGGAGAACATGATCATCACCGGCATGGGCGGTGCTTCCGGCAGCGTGGTAGCCGGCGCTGTCTTCACCTTGCCGGCGCTCTACATCCTTCACCTCGACCCTCATCCCGTGCAGACCATCTTCATCTGCCTAGCCGGCGGATGCCTGGGCATCCTTTTCCTCATCCCGTTGCGCCGTTATTTCGTACAAGAGCAGCACGGCAAGCTGCCCTTTCCTGAAGCCACGGCCATCACCGAGGTGCTGGTTACCGGCGAAAAAGGCGGTTCACAGGCCAAGCTGTTGATCCAGGCCACGGTCATTGCTGCGGTTTACGATTTCTTCGTCACCACCTTCCACGTCTGGAAGGAATATCTCAATTTCCAGTTCGTGCCGCTCATGAAGACGCTGGTCGACAAGAATCGGATGGTTTTCAACTTTGACGCTATCGGCTTCATTCTCGGCCTGGGCTACATCATGGGCCTGCGCATCGCGATGATCTTTTGTGCCGGCGGTGTGCTGGTCAACTTCGTGCTGGTCCCCATGATCTGGTTCCTTGGCAGCCACATGGGCAACGTCACCGTCTATCCGGCCACCATCCCCATCTCGCACATGACGGCTACGGAAATCTATCGCAACTACGTGCGCTTCATCGGTGTGGGCGCCATCGCCGCCGCCGGCCTGGTCGGTATCCTGAAATCGCTGCGCGTGGTGGCCGGTTCGTTCAGCATCGCGCTACATGCTTTCCGCCATGGCGAAGCCCAGCATACGGAGCGGACCGATCGCGATGTTCCCATCATGGCCATCCTTCTTGGCGTCATCGTGAGCGCCCTTGCCGTGGCCGTCTTTTACGGGCAACTGCATGTTACCTGGATTGTGTTGGTGATGGGGCTGTTGCTGACCCTGCTGTTCTGCTTCTTCTTCACCACAGTGGCCGCCAACGCTATTGCCGCCACGGCGAACAATCCGGCCTCCGGCATGACCCTGCTTACCGTGATTGTCTCGGCTGTAGTGCTGTTGAAGTTCGGCCTCTCCGGAACTACCGGCATGTTCTTCGTGATGGCACTCGCTGGAATGGTGTGCGTCGCGCTCTGCGTCTCGGGGCAATTCATTACCGACCTCAAGGCCGGCTACTGGATCGGCTCCACGCCTTCGGCGCAGGAAAAGGTCAAGTTCATCGGGGTGGCCGCCGCGGCGATTACCGCCGGCTTGACCATCGTCTTGCTGGCCAAGGCATTCCAGTTCGGGGAAGCTGCGCCTGGAGACATGCGCCAGGTGCTGGTTGCGCCGCAGGCTTCTGCGTTGAAGGCGGTGGTCGAGGGATTCATGAGCGGCCAGCCGGTCGCCTATATCCTGTTTGGCATCGGCGCCATGGTCACCGTCGTGCTGGAGATGCTCGGCCTCTCTTCCATGGTCTTCGCCCTGGGAATTTATCTCCCGCTGCAACTGACCACGCCCATCCTCGCGGGCGGCTTCGTTTCGCACCTGGTGAACAAGCGCGCCGACAAGACCGGTGGTGAGCACGGCCGCAGCATACGCGAGCGCGGCGTCATCGTCGCCGGCGGACTCATGGCCGGCGGCGCGCTGGGCGGCGTGTTTGGCGCCGGGCTGCGTCTGCTGCCAAAATATCGGGAGGAGCTTATACAGACTCCCTTCTATAACAACGAACCAATATCGCAGACAATTTCCGCCATCCTGTTCGTGGGTCTCTGTCTGTATATCTGGTTCAGCTCAGTGAGAGGAAAGAAGGTAGCCTAATGGACCAGGTAGGACGATATGTTGCTGATGCAGTCTTAGGGATTGATACGCTTTGGGGCGGTGATGTGATGTGCCCCTCGGGAACCGGCCGATTCATCGCCGACTCCTGGTTTTCCGATGAGCCGCTGCCGGCGGCATATACCACACCGACAGCCGCGCGGGTGCGCGAAACCGGCGGCGTTGGCGGGAAGACGGTGGACCGTGCCGCGGTCGAAACTTATCTGAAAGAAGTTGATCTGCCGGCGGCCATCACCGGGATTCGCAAAGAGGCGGAGACGATTGGCGGTTTGCGCGGGCATTATCTTGCCGGACTGGCCGACTGCCTTACCACAATGTGGGACCTCGCCATGGAGATCCTCGGCAAGGGTCCGGCTGTGCCCTATGTACGCTGCGTCGAGTCATCTACCGGACGCCCGCCCGAGCCGTCGAAGCCGGAAGCCAAGCACGACCGGGTTGCCGAGTTGCTGAATCGCGCCGGATATCCGACCTCCCACAATGGCGGACTTTTGGGAGCCGTGGATTCATGGCGCCGCGAACGCGTCACGCCCATGGGATCGGTGCGTGCTCTCGGCGCCGCTGTCATCGCCTACTTCGACAATCTGAGTGCTGCCAACGTCATACCGCACCTGCCCAAGGAGCTAGCGGCCGTTCCGCGGGCGAATATCGAGTTTCTGCCGATCAAGGATGCATGGTTTTCCGGATCGATGAATTACTTGGGCCGTGCGCGTAATGCCGACGGCTCGCCGAAATACGAGGCTAGCTACGAGATCAACGCCTCGCTGCAAATCAGCTTTCCGGAATTTCAGCAGCTCGTCAGTCACGAAGTCGTGCCCGGACACGTCACGACATTCGCCTATCTGCAGAATCTGTACGTGCGCGGTATGGCCGGTTTCGAAGCCACGGTGCTGACCATGAACACTCGCGCCGCCACGCTGTTCGAAGGTCTGGCCAACAATGCGATCCTGATGGCGCATGGCGTTACCGAAGTCGATCAGTTGCCGGATGAAGACATGCAAATCGGCGTGCTGCTGGCCTTGTTGCAGGATGACGCCAAGAACCAGTCGTCGTACCTCACCTGGGGTGAAGGCAAGCCGCAAGCCGAGATCGCGAAGATTTTGCGTAACGACTTCCTCGTCAGCGAAGAGCGTGCCGACAAGTTGTCCGGCGCATGGGGACAGCATCCGCTGCTGGGGAGAATGTACCTGCCAGCCTATCGTGCGGGGACGGAGAAAGTTGCGGCCTTGCGGCGGTCCTTCCCGCCGGAGCGGGTGCTGCCCGCGATCTACGGCTGCTATGGGATGGTGGATATCAACACCGTGGAGGAGGCGCTGCGGACGGCGTAGGCTAGACTAGGGGAACTCTGAAGCTCCAAGTTGTGGTTTGGCGCCTTTCGAAGGGACGTACCTTCGGGTACGCCGTTGCTCGTATTTAATTTTGTCATCACGAGGCGGCTTCAGCCGCCGAGGGATCTGCCCTTCCGAGAGTGCAACTGCTGCCAAGAGCTACCAGCGCAGATCTCGCGGACTAAAGTCCGCTTGGAATGACAAATATAAGAAGCTTAATGGCGCACCTAAAGGTGTGCCCCTTCAGTCTGTTCCAAAACAATCACCCCACCGTCTGCGCGACTTCGACCGGCTCCAAATGTGCCGTGAAATGCCGCAGGAACGGCGCTTCAAATGTCAAACGCATCCCTTGGATCCGCTCGCGCCGCTTCCACACCGCCAGGATGACCTCGATCACATAATCAATGTGGCTCTGGGTATAGACGCGGCGGGGAATCGCCAGCCGCACCAGGTCCATCTTTGCGGCAGCTCCAAACATCAGCGTGCCAATCTCGACCGAACGAATGCCGCCTTCGAGATACAGTTCGGTTGCCAGCGCTACGCCGGGGAACTGATCGAGCGGAATCTGCGGCAGAAACGCGCGCGAGTCGAGATAGATGGCGTGACCGCCTGGCGGCTGCACGATGGGTACGCCCTGCTCGGTGAGATGATTGCCCAGGTAAGCCGTGGAGGCGATGCGATAGCGCAGGTAGTCCTCCTCCAGCGATTCCTGCACGCCCACGGCGATGGCCTCGAGGTCGCGGCCAGCCAACCCCCCGTAGGTGGGATAGCCCTCGGTGAGAATCAGCAGGTCTTTTTCCTGGCCGGCAAGCACTGCGTCATTGGTGCACAAAAAGCCGCCAATATTGGCCATGCCGTCCTTCTTCGCCGACATGGTGCAGCCATCGCCTAGCGCGAACATCTCTTGCGCAATCTGCTTTGGCGTCTTTAACGCGTAGCCGGCCTCACGCACCTTGATGAAGTAGGCGTTCTCGGCGAAGCGGCAAGCGTCAAAGTACAACGGGATGTCATGCTGGCGGCAGACAGCGCTGACGGCGCGGGCGTTTTCCATCGAGACGGGCTGACCTCCTCCGGAATTGTTGGTAATGGTCAGCATGACCAGTGGAATGCGTTTTCGTCCCACGCGCGCGATGAGCGCTTCGAGCGCGGCGACATCCATATTGCCCTTGAAGGGATGCCGAGTCGCGGGCTGACGGGCTTCGGCAATCGGAAGGTCCACGGCCTCGGCTCCCACGAACTCGATGTTGGCGCGCGTGGTGTCGAAGTGCGTGTTGTTAGGAACTACGTCGTCCTTCTTACACATCACGCTGAACAGAATGCGCTCGGCGGCGCGGCCCTGATGGGTGGGAATCACGTGTTGGTAGCCGAAGATGTCTTGGACGGAGTCGCGAAAGTGGTCGAAGCTGCGGCTGCCGGCATAGCTTTCGTCGCCCAGCATGATGGCCGCCCATTGCCGCGTGGACATAGCGCCCGTACCCGAATCGGTGAGCAGGTCGATGAGCACATCGTCGGCGGGAAGCAGAAACAGGTTGTAGTGCGCGGCCCGCAGCAGCGCTTCCCGCTCCTCGCGGGTAGTCCAACGAATGGGTTCGATACTCTTGATGCGAAACGGCTCAATGATCGTCTTGGTCAGCATGAGGGACCTTTCTTGCGTCAGCTCCATGCTGGCGCCTTTCCAGCGAAGCACGCAGTGATTGGGGTCACAGGGCGCGGAGTTGAGACTGCCAGGGTCTTATTGGCGCAACTTTCAGGGTCCGGGGTTGGTTCCACCGCGGGCTGCGCGATTGGCCAGCTCGTTGGCCTCGCGGTTGTGCTCGCGCGAAATGTGGGCGATGGAGAAATCGACGGCGCGCGCCAGCTTGCGGCAGGTCCAATTGAGCGAATGCAGCCGCGCGCTGCGGCAGGCATACTCCCCAGTCATTTGTCTGACGACGACTTCCGAGTCTGAGTACACGTGCAGGGTTTTGGCGTTGACCGCAACGGCGTGCTGCAAGGCTTCCAGCAGAGCAACGTATTCGGCGACGTTGTTGTCCTGATGACCGATCCACTTGGCGATGCGGGTGGTCTCGCCATTGCGATTTTCAATCACCACTCCAATGCCCGCCGGGCCCGGATTTCCGTGCGAACCGCCGTCCACATAAGCTATCAGATCGGACATTCAACTCCTAAACAACCAGATGCGTTACGCCGTTCAGATTCGTCAAGAACGAGTGACGACTCTCAGACCCTACTCGCTGCGTGCTACGGCTCTGTGAAAAAGATGTGAATTGACCTTGGATATCCTCGGTTGTGCTTGACAACCCAGTTGCATTCTATCGCTTAGATGAAAAGATTCGCACAGAAAAATAAGTGGCGTTTGCACAAACCTTGGGCGTTGACAATTTTCAATCATCGGATAGGATCACTCTCGTCGACGGCAGAAAAGGGAAGGCAACTAATAGCGGCCGACCTGAAGTACGCTGAGTGATTGGTTCAGCAGGGTGACCTGCGGCAACCGCCAGACCCGAAAAAGCCGACTGCACTGCGAGGTGTCAGCCGGGGTTTGGAACCGCGAAAGCGGTGATCGCCTCAAAGGCTGTGACGGTACATGCGTCCACGCCGGTAACTCCCTCGCAGGAGTTGGCGGCTAGAGCATAACCAAAGTCACAGCCTTTTCTATTTTCCCCAACCAGCATATCGTCTTTCCCCCGCATCGATTCGCGACCTGCACCGTAGTCTGACGGCACTTGGCGTCCGTCGTTCATTCCCAAAACAGGTAGTCCGGGATCGATACCGCGCAATTCGGATTGGCGCCCAGCATTTTCGATGAAACAATGTCATGTTCTCCAGGGCGTTCTCAGCCAGCACAAATTCCGACGTAACGAAGACTGCTCCAGGTTCTCCCGAGAGTTGCACCGAACTTCGGCATAGCTGATTCTGGACACCCCCTGCCTCTTCGCACGGTAGGAGTCGGCAGTTTACCTACCCTTTCGCCAAAGGCAGGCGAGAAGGGTGGAGGACCGAACATTGTTACTCATCTCTAATCGCAGAAAAGAGGTCAGCTTGGGAAAACTTAGCTTATCGAAAGTGTTCCGCATGGTCTTTGTGTTTGTGCTGCGACGGTGATCGCCTCGCCTGCACAAATCTTGACCACCTTGGTAAGTTTCAACCAGACCAATGGACGCGGTCCCATGGCTCCAGTTATCCAGGGTATCGACGGGAAACTCTACGGCGTGACCGAAAACGGCGGCGCCGAAAACTACACCGATTCCGGCTTTATCTTCAACTGAGTGCCAGCGGCAACGAGAGCGTGCTTATCTAAGGATGGTTCGAAATGCGATCCAGAATCCGTGCGCTCGTTGCGTTCACGGGCATGATCGTGTCTATGTCGCTCTCGGCTGCCGTGATGGCGCGAGCGCAAGCACCGGCTGGACCGAACCGTCCGGCGCAGGTGCCTGAGGAATATATCGTCACTCCGTTCGGCTACTTCCATCCATCCTGCGTGGTCCATTTGGCAAAGGGCGAGGAACTGCTGGAAGGCGGACAGGTGATTCAAAAGGCCGATGGAACTATCTACCCCGTTCCGGTTTGCGAATATCCGCACTATACGGCCCGCGGAGACATGTTCGCGGCGGGGTCACCGATCAAGCCTCCAACGATCAGTCATAGCTGGATTGTTTCTGCGAGCACCACCACCAACACGTCGTACGGCGAGATTGTTGCGGACTGGAACGTCCCGTCCGCTCCGCAGTCTTACGACGGCCAGACGGTTTATTTCTTCCCAGGGTTAGAGGACAACGTTCATGACGTCAGCATCCTTCAACCAGTTCTTGGCTGGAACTCCGATTTCAGTCGGGCATGGGGAATTGCCAGCTGGAACTGTTGTCCCAGGGGCACTGCGGACGAAAGTTCGCCAGTCCGTGTGGACACTGGCGACCTTATCGTTGGCACGGTCAAGTCGACCTGCGGTAGTGGCACGCTCTCTTGTCCCACATGGAAGATTACGACGCAGGACGAGTCCACTGGCGGGAGCACAACCCTGAGCAACACGCCAAGTGAAGGGCAAACGTTTAATTGGGCCTTCGGCGGGGCTTTGGAAGCCTACAGCATTGTGCGATGCAGCGATTATCCGCCAAACCAATACATCACGTTCTCTCCAACTCTGTTCGACAATAATTTCAACATTATCGAAAATCCGTCTTGGTCACTGACCGACTGGGCCTCGGGTTTGACGCCGCAATGCAATTACGGCGGGCAAGTCTCGGCGTCCGAGGTAACTTTGGCCTTTGGCGGTTTCACCCTCACAGTTTTCCCCACTGGTAACGGTCTTGTCACCAGCACCGACGGCTATATCAACTGTCCCGGCACCTGTACGCAAAGCTATCAGGCGGGTACGCAGGTGACGCTGAATGCCAACCCGGCATGGGGCTGGGAGGTCGCTGGTTGGGGCGGCGCCTGCACGGGTATGGGTTCTTGCAGCGTTACGATGACACAAGACCAATCGGTCACGGCTACGTTCGCTCCACTGTACACTCTGACGGTATCGACCAGCGGCCAAGGCACCGTGACCAGCACGGACGGATACATCAACTGTCCCGGCACGTGCAGCCATACTTATCTCTCTAATACACCTGTGACGCTCAATGCCTCACCTGCACCGGGCTGGAGCTTCAGCGGTTGGAGCGGCGCCTGCACGGGCAGCGGCCCTTGCAATCTAGCCATTACACACAACCAATCGGTGACCGCTACGTTCACTCAGAACTACTACACGTTAACTGTGTCAATAAGCGGCGACGGAACTGCGATCAGTACGGACGGTTTCATCAACTGTCCCGGTACTTGCAGCCATTCTTATCTCTCTAATACACCTGTTACGCTGAATGCATCTCCTGCTCAGGGCTGGAGCTTCAGCGGCTGGACCGGCGCCTGTAACGGCATCGGCTCCTGCAATGTGAACATGCCACAAAACTTGGCTGTCACGGCTGTCTTCGTTCAGCCTGGCAACGGGCTTCAGTTCAGTCCGGTCGCGTCGTGCCGACTGGTGGACACGCGGCCGGCATACGGGGGTAGTGGCCCGATTCAGGGTGGTACCTTAGAGAATTTCGCCGTCCCACAACTCGGCGGCTGCAACATTCCCACTACCGCTGCCGCTTATTCGCTGAATGTCACGGTGGTACCACAGGGTCCGCTGGGATATCTCACCATCTGGCCTACCGGAGAAGCCCGCCCTGTAGTCTCGCTCATGAACTCGCTGGATGGCCGCATCAAAGCCAATGCCGCTATTGTCTCGGCGGGAGCGAATGCCGCAGTCAGCGTCTATGTTACCAACACGACCAACGTGGTCATCGATATCGACGGGTATTTCAACACTCCCGGGGCGGATACGCTGCAGTTCTATGCGTTGACCCCCTGCCGGGTGCTGGATACACGTAAGCTCAATGGACCGTTGGGAGGGCCGTATCTGCCAAGTGGCCAGGAGCGCGATTTCCCGGTACTGGAAAGCGCTTGCAACATCCCGAGTACTGCGCAGGCTTACTCCATGAATTTCACTGTCGTGCCGTATGAGGGTCAGGTCCTGGGCTACTTGACGGTGTGGGCGCAAGGTAGTCCCAGGCCGGCGGTCTCGACGTTGAACAATCTGACGGCGACGATCGTAGCCAATGCCGCCATTGTGCCCGCTGGAACGGCGGGCGGGATCGCCGTCTATCCCTCCGGAAACACCCAACTGGTAGTCGACATCGATGGCTACTTCGCGCCCGCGGGACAAGGGGGACTGTCGCTTTATCCAGCCGCGCCTTGCCGGGTGATCGACACCCGCAAGATTGGCAATGGGCAGCCCTTCACTGGAACTTTGAGTCTACCGGTGGATGTTGTGGACAGCGTCTGTGCACCGTCCAGCACGGCACAAGCCTATGTCTTGAACGCGACTGTGGTTCCTACGGGCAGTCTTGGCTATCTAACGCTGTGGCCGGATAGCGAGCAGCGGCCGGGGGTTTCGACGCTCAATGCGTTTGATGGAGCGATCACGTCGAACATGGCCATCGTGCCCAACATCGACGGCAAGACAGACGCCTTTGCCTCCGGCACAACGCAGCTGATTCTGGACATCTCCAGCTACTTCGCGCCGTAGTGCGAGGATGTTCTGCCAGCGACACAGGGCCGTTTCGCATGGGCGAGCGGCCTTGCTTGTCTGGCGGATATTGGATCAGCTTGCTCCCGTGTGATGCCGGGTACTTTCAAGGAATGAAGTATTCCTGCGCGCCGTGGGTAGTTGTACTCTTTTCGCGCCCAAACCCAGTCTTCCTAATTTGCTTCTAAGATAGGTATATGGTTTTGCGTTTGATACTCGTGCGTTTGCTTCTCCTCGTCCTTCTGCTCTCGACCTCGGCTTATGCCGACACGGCTGCCTTCGACTTGCCCGGTCCGCGGATTGAAGTGCGAGTGAGCCGCGCAGGCAAGGAGCTGCCCATTGCCGAGGTGCCGAATCTGCAAGAGGGCGACCGGCTGTGGATTCATCCAGCGCTTCCGGAGACGCAGAGCGCTCACTATTTGCTGATCGTCGCGTTTCTGCGCGGATCGACGAACCCTCCTCCGGAAAACTGGTTTACCAAGGTGGAGGCCTGGGACAAGAATGTGCAGCGCGAGGGAATCGTCATCACCGTACCCAAGGGCGCGGAACAAGTGTTGCTGTTTCTGGCACCGGAGACGGGAGGCGACTTCGGCACCTTGCGCAAGGCCGTGCGCGGCAAGCCGGGAGCGTTCGTGCGCGCCTCACAGGACTTGAATGAAGCCAGCCTGGATCGTTCGCGGCTGGAAGCCTATCTATCAGCGGTCAAACAGGCGGCGTCGGATAACGATCCCGACAAACTGAAGGAGACTTCGGCCCTGCTGGCGCGAAGCCTGAACATCAAGCTCGACAGCGATTGCTTCAAGAAGCCGATCGACGAACAGGCGGCCTGCCTGGTGCAGAAGTCGGACGAGCTGGTGCTGGATGACGCCCACAGCCAATCGATGGCCGCCCAGCTGGCATCGGGCGCTTCGGCCGACCTGGTCGGACAGATCAGCGCGACCCCCATGGCGGGCGGCGGATTTTACAGCGCCTATGTGGGAGCTATCGTGGACGTGGTGCGGCTGACGAGCGCGTGGCATACGGCGGAGTATCAGTACATTCCCGCGCTGGCCGTCCCCCACGAGGACCAGCTGAACCTTAAGCTCAACGCGGCGCCTTCATTTCGCAACCCGAAGTCGGTGCTCGTGATTGGCCTGCCCTCGGTGGAAGCGCCAAAGTTGCCTCCACTGAAGCCGGTGGATCCGAAGAGTGCGTATTGCCTCGATAGTTCGTCCTTGATGCTAGCGGTGGAAGGCGCTCCGCTGGTTTTCTCCACCAACCTGGCGCACGACCTGGTGGTTCATGTCTGGAGCAAGTCCGGTCAGTCGATTGATCTTCCCGCCAAGGCCGATGCGACGCGCGGCGGCTTGGTAGTGGATACCCATGCAGTGAAGAGTGAAGGTCTGGGTCCGCTGGTGAGTGCAACTGTGCGTGGGCAGTGGGGATTCGACTCATTCGACGGGCCCACTTTCCAGCTGCAAACTGCGCATCCCGCGAAGTGGACGGTCGCCTCCGCCGACCAAAGCGCTCTCGTGGTGGGCCGCGACGATACTTTGCATCTGCATTCCGAGGCTGCGCCGTGCGTGCAGGACGTCACAGTCGAGGACCGCGAGGGCAAGAAGCTGAAGACGACGTGGAAGCTGGTGAATCCTGGTGAAGTACAGATCGAGATGCCGTTGAAAGATGCGACGCCGGGGCCGCTGAAGGTGCAGGTGAAACAGTTTGGCTTGGCCAAGCCCGATGACCTTGCTCTGCAAAGCTATTCCGAAGCTGCGAAGCTGGAGGAACTGGTCATCGGCGCCGGCGATCAGCAAGCGGTGCTGAAGGGAACCGGTCTGGACCAGGTGGCCGGCGTGGAACTTGGCGGAGTCCACTTCACAACCGGTGCCCTCACGCGCGCGGGCGATGAAGATGATCTGAATCTGCGGGGCGACCAGTCTCCACCATCTGGGTTGCGCCAAGGCGACAAGATAACCGCGCACATTAGCCTAAGAGATGGTCGGGTGTTGGACTTGCCGGCTACGATTCAGCCACCGCGGCCGAATGTGACCCTGATCAGCAAAGTGGTCCAGCCGAATTCTACAGCACCGCCTTCACCCATTCAGTTGAACGAACAAGACGAACTGCCGCAGAATGCGACGCTCTCTTTTTCGCTAAAAACGCAGGTCCCGACGGCGTTCTCGCATGACGAAACCATCGAGGTCGCCACGGCGGACGACTCGGTACACGTGTTGTTGAGCATTGCCGATGGGACTCTTGTCCTGCAGGATGCGCAAACCGTGGTGGCCGTGCTGGATCCGCTGAAGAATCTTGGGCCGTCGGCGTTCGGGCCACTGCGTTTTCGGCCCCTCGCCGCGGACGGCAAGAAAGGAGACTGGCAACCGTTGGTGACGCTAGTCCGGCTACCCGAGCTGAAAGAACTTCGCTGTCCCGAAAAACCGGAGGAGCCGTGCCTTTTGAACGGCACGAGTCTTTATCTGATCGAGTCCGTTTCCGCCGATCCGCAGTCTCAACAGAGCACGCCGGTTCCGGATGGATTCGCTGGTTCGGCGCTGAGCGTGCCGCACCCCGCCAACGGAGTGCTGTACGTCAAGCTACGCGACAATCCATCCGCGATCAACAAGCTGACCTTGCAGCCGGGGAAGGAGGGTGCGACGCAAGCGGAACAATAGGAAGCGAGTGTTGTGAGTGGCCGATTGCCCGCATAGGTTTGTCAACCTCGGCGGATTCCCCTCATATTTTGTCAACCCGACCGGAGCGGAGGGACCTGCGGTTTTTCGCCGATGCCTGACATCGTTGCGTCTTCTATTGTCCGCTATTGTCCGCACGCCGGCACGGCTGGATTTGGCATTGTCGCCGGCAGCGGTTGTAAGTGCTGTCCGGCAAGCTGAGTATTTATTAGTGGCAACTGCTGTTTCATCAGCGCAGACCATTGTTGCGCCAGCTTAGTCAGGTCCTTGCAATAGTCGTGATAAGCGGAATGCATCGCGTCCGTTGGCGCGGCGTCGGCCCAGTCCACCGTTTCCGACAAATACGCCAGCTCTGAATTTATCAGCGTAAAGGTCGGCTTCGGTTTGCCACCTCCGCCAAATCCCCGTTGCTGCTCGCCCTGTATCTTGAACGCCTTCGCTTGGAAGTCCTTCACCGCTTGCAGCGCTGCCGCGGCCTGCTCGTTCTTCTCCAATTCGGTTTGGCGAGCGGATACTTCCGCCACGAGTTTGGCTGCATTCTCGTGGAAGTCGTAGCTGAGCGAAATCAGGCTATCGATTTTCTTCGCGAAATCAAGCTGTTGCTGCAGGGCGGCTTTCGTCACCTTCACGCGAGGGTCCATCTCCACCGTCAACGGCTGCTTGTAGGTCTTGCCATCGACCGTCAGGCGCACTTCGTACTTGCCGGGCAGCACGAATGGTCCTTGCGGTTCGGCGTGGGTTCGTTCATACAGCGCGTAGATGGGATAGGTGTGACGAACCGCGTCTGGCGACGGGTAGCGCAGGTCCCACACATAGCGATTCATGCCCGCATTCTTTGGCACCGGCGTCGGATGATAGAGCCAATAGTTCGGAACGTCTGGCGGCAGCTCTTCGCGTACCACCTCGGGCTTACTGGAGAGCTCACGAACCAGTTGGCCAGCCTGATCGTAGACAGTGATGGTCACGTCATTTGCCGGCGCCGTCTTGAAGTAGTAATCGAGAATAGCTCCCGTAGGCGGATTGTCGCCGGCCGGCATTTCCGGGGGCAGCGGCGTGTCCTGGTTCATGTCATTGCGCAAGCGAATTGCCGTCGCCGGCTGGTAGAGATACACCTTCGACTTCGCAACCTTTTCATTGATCTGGCGCAGCGGCGTTAAGTCATCGAGGATCCAGAAGGCGCGTCCATACGTGGCCGCGACCAGGTCGTCGCCATGCACCACCATGTCGCGCACGGAGACCGTCGGCAGGTTGAGTTGCAGAGTTCCCCACTGATCGCCGTCGTCAAACGAAACGAAGGCGCCGGTCTCGGTGCCGCAGTAGAGCAGTCCTTTGCGTTCGGGATCTTCCCGCACAACTTTCACAAAACTGAGATCGGGAATGCCGGTCACGACCTGCAGCCAGGTCTTGCCGAAGTCGCGAGTGCGAAATATGTGCGGACGAAAATCGTTGCCCTGATGATTGTCCACGGAGACGTAGGCTGTTCCCGCGTCGAAGTGCGAGGCTTCCACCATGGTCACTTCGGAAAACTTCTGCAGCCCGGCAGGCGAGACATTCTGCCAGTCCGCGCCGTTGTCGGTCGTGACCTGCACCAGCCCATTATTCGTGCCCACCCAGATCACGCCCGGTTTCACCGCCGATGGTGAAATGGTTGTGATGGCGCGGCGGTCCGGCGGCCGCATCGTCTCTTCCTCTTCCTTGGTTTTCGGCTTCTTGCTCTCGGCTTCCTTAGTCTTGGCTTCTTCGGAGGCCTTGGCCTGTTCTTTGTTGCCTTCGTCGTTGCCTTCCTCAGCTTTGGCTGGCGGTTCGCCGGGACGATTCGTCAAGTCCGGGCCGATCGCCTTCCAGGTCTCTCCCTCGTCGCTGGTTTGCAGCAGAAACTGCGTTCCTTCGTAAAGAATGTGCGAGTCTTGGGGCGAGAAGGCCAGCGGAGGATTCGTCGCCGTTCGGTAATCGCCATCGTGGCTGACGTTGGGCGAGATCGTCTTCACCTGCCGATTGGTGCGATCAATCCGCCACAAGCCGTGATTCTCGCCGCCGGCATAAACAATGTTCGGATTGGTGGGATCGGCGAGGATGTAGCCGAACTCATAACCACCAATCGGGTCCCAGTCCAAGAACGTGATCGCACCGTAATCTCCGCGGCTGAGAGTGGCCACCGATCCGCTGTCCTGTTGCGTACCGTACACCCAGTAGGGAAAACGGTTATCGGTAGAGACATGATAGATCTGGCCGGTCGGCTGGTTGTACCACGAGGTCCATGTCTTGCCGCCATCCATGCTGATGGTCGCCCCCTGGTCGCTGCCCATAATCATGTAGTCCGAATTTGTCGGATCAATCCACAGCGCGTGATTGTCGTCGCCGCCGGGCGCACCTTTATACGATTCAAACGTAACGCCACCATCCGTCGAGCGATAAAGCGACGTCTGCGCCACAAGAACCATGTCGGGATTGCGCGGATCGAGAAAGACCTTGCTGAAGTATCCGTTACCTTGAATCCGCTGGTCGTTCGTGATGCGCTTCCAGGTGGCGCCGCCATCATCGGAGCGATACAGTCCGCCTTCGTTTCTTTCGGAAACGATCGCGAACACGCGCTGTCCGTTGCCGGCCACGACTAAGCCGATGCGGCCCAGATGGCCATTTGCAAGTTGAGGAATCTTGACCTCGGCCCAGGTATCGCCGCCGTCGGTCGTCTTGTAGATTCCCGCGCCGCCCGTGCCTAACAGTCCCGCGTAGGGAGTATCTGGTTTGACGTAGTGGTACCAGAGAGCGGCAAATCCGATCTTTGGATTATCCGGAGCGAAAGCCACATCGACGGCCCCAGTCGTATCGTCCTTATACAGGACCTTGCGCCAGGTCTTTCCGCCGTCGGTGGTCTTAAAGACGCCGCGCTCGGTATTCGGCGCAAAGGTATGACCTAAAGACGCCACGAAGACAACCGCTGGATTGTGTGGATCGACCCAGATTGCCCCGATGTGCCGCGAGTCTTCCAACCCGATGTGTTGCCAGGTCTCGCCCGCATCGCTGGACTTCCACATGCCGTTGCCCTGATTGACCGAGCCACCCACGTTGCTGACGTCGCCCGTCCCGATGTAAACCATGTTCGGATTGGAAGGCGCTACGGCGATTGCGCCAATCGACGCCACCTGCTGCTTGTCGAAGATCGGTTTCCATACCATGCCACCATCGGTGGTCTTCCACGCTCCGCCGCCGGCCGTTCCCATGTAATAGATCGCCGGTTGGCCGGCAACACCCACCACTCCGGTCACGCGTCCCGCGCGGAACGGACCGATCTGCCGCCACCGCATTCCAGAATAGAGCGAGGGATTGTATTGTTGCGCGACAGCGAATTTCGGGAGCAGCAGGCCGGCGAGTAGGCAGATTGCGATAGTCGGGAGTAACCGTGCGGCGGATCGGCTGTAGTGCTTGGCAGACTCAGAGGGCACTAGAGGGTCCCTGAGGAACATCATTCCAACAACCTCCAAATGGAAGAGCTTACACTACAGAGAGCAACCTCGGCCGCGAAAAACCGTGCATTGATCTCGCCAATCGTGCGGGGAAAACCGTCCTACGGATTCGCCGGTTGCGCGACAGGTTGAACTCCACAAATTCCCTGATCGATCCACTGCTGTTTTCCCTTACGGTCCACGGTGAGGATGGAGATCGGCGGTCCAACCTCATCCGGATGAGCAGCAATCTCCAGGCCCACCAGCTTGCGCGCGAGCGAAACTGTATCCATGTGCGCCCAGTTGGGGTTCGCCTTCAGGTAGTCGGCGATGTGGTCGGTAACTCCTGCAAAAAAGCCGGACGCTCCCGTTCCCGTAATGTCGTTAGAAACTGCGCTAGCGCTGCCATCGCTGGCAACCTTGAATCCACGCGCGTAAGCTACGGGCTTCCCGTGCTCAGTTCCCACAAATACCACGAAGGCAAACTCACCACCGTTCTTGCTAAAGGTGTCGCTATAGAACTGCGGCTCGTTGTCGTGCAGATATTGCGCGATAGAGGTCACGGGATCTCTTGCGATCTCGAGGAATCCGTCCGCCTGGTCTTTTAGCGTTCCCTGCAGTTGGCAGGCCGCGTCGCCGAGATCTGGCAAATGAAAATAGGGATCGGGCTTATCGAGGAAGCCTGCCATGGCGTAGGCGCAGTCGGACTTAACGATGACCTTACAGTCCTGGCTCGTGGTTTTTCCATAGTAGCGGCTGATTAGGCTGTCTGCGGCGAGGACGACTCGATGATGCCGCTTGTCGATGAGAGCAATTACGGTTGTCGCCCAGACCGGAAGCGACAGCAGCAGGAAGGCAAGGGAGATCGCGGCAGAGATCAGGAGTGTGGGTAAGCAAGAGCATTTTGTTGTCATCGACGGTCCCAGCGAGGCGGGCCGCTGACCCATCTGGAGGCGCGGGTGAGAAGCCTGGCACGGCTTCGCGTCACTGGTGGAGCAAAGCCGTTCCCCAGCAAAGACTTTACACCCGCTAAAAGAGCCAGCACCCTATCACGCCACGCCTCAACCACGCTGTTACGTTTAGTGGTTGGGCAACGTCCAAATGCTGAGAGTGGATTGATTGTCATCCACGGCCGCGAACCGGGAAATCAGTCCAGTAGTCATTACATTAAGTCCGAACGATCCCCCCTGTGCCGGATCCATTGAAAGCTGCTTCACGAAGTGACCGGAAATAGTGAATTCCACGATCTCGCTTGGCTGGTTGGGATCGCCATTGATCGCATCATTGTTGCTGACCAGCAGGTCGCCACCCGGGGCCGCAGCCATGGCGAGCGCGCCGTGTAAGTGGGTCTGGTCCTGGTAGATGACTTGCCCCGTCCCGCCGTTATCAGATCGCTGCGAGACGTTGGAGACGGCAAAGACGGCGTTGTCGACGGTCGATGCCACGTAAAGAACATCTCTCTTGGGATCGTAGACCAGCCCGGTCGGGGCATCCACAAAGGTAACCGGATCGCATTGAAACACGTAGCCGGAAGCGATTGTTGCCTTGCTTTGCACCGTCAACAATCCATTGCTGATCATCAGGTCAAAGCGAGTGATAGCTCCGCTCAGACCATTGGCTATGAAAGCGTCAATCTTTCCGCCACCGAAGTCATAGACAGCCATGTCCCACGGGCCGTTTATATAGTTCTTGTCTGCAATAGTTTGTACTTGCTGACCAAGGCTGTTGATGACCAGGAGGCCGCCGTTACCCGCGGTGGCACAGGTCCCATCCGTCGAAGGGAAGTTGCCAACGATCACCAAGCCTTCCTGCAGCACTGCCAACGCGGTTGATAGACCCTGTTGCAAGGGGCTGGAAGTGAAGAAAAGCGATGGCGGTCCCTGCGGTGGTACGCGGACAATTGTAGTGCCTGTGCCCTGCAGGTTTTGAACATTGTTGAAGTTTGAGACCAACACATCGCCCGGATTCAGCACGCCTCCAGGAAACCCGGTTGGGACAAAGGCAACGCCGTAAGGATTGACGTCTCCGTTAGGAGGAACCGTGGATACTACCAGGATGGGGCTGGGAAGAAACCCGGAACTGGGGGCCTGCGCGATCAGAGCAGAAGCGGAGATCAGCAGCACTACCACGATGATCAGGCTTCGGGTTACCTTTCGGTTACGATTGAAGATGGTGGACTGGTTAGGCGTATGGAGATTGGCGCTGTTGCTTTTCACAATGTACTCCTTGTTCTCTTTGCTTCTAATGAGGGCTGGTGCTTGGTAGGCTGGGAAACTTATATGGCCAGCGCACTATTCCCTAGTTAGGGACAGATTCCACTCTGAAACCGAAAGTCGAACCATGTCTTGGGTCGGCTTCTCGGGTAGCGGAAGATTCTTGATATCGCCGGACAAGATAACAAATTTCGGATTGTCCAGCCCGCGAGTGACGGCGAAAATCTTACGGTTGAGCTCCAGCTCAAGAGAGAAACTGTTAGGAACAAGGTCAGGATGTGCAAGGCGGCTCGTCGCCTTTGTGAGGGTGCCCCGAGGCAAAAATGAATCACATCTACAAGCGTAGATTTTCCTAGTCCATTGCGAGTATCTTTCTTCGTCGAGTCCTTCGTGCGGTCAGCCAGGACGACGTTGAAGCCGGAAGTGAACTCGACCGACTTGAAAGACAGCAAGCTAGACCAAATTCGCCTTATCATCGGACCCGCACCAAAACATCGTCCTTCAAGGTTATGGCGCCCATGGCGTAGAGAAAATCAAGGGCAAGAGTGAAGCGAGCGAAGGTTGCTATCTCTGGCAGCGTCCGACAGCGATCCCAAAGGCCGGTGATCGTAGAGGGATTGTCTAGTTTGCGAAGGACAATCGCGCCAACGCCAACGAGCGATGTTCCCAGGGAGACGTGCTTGTCGGGCAGCAAATTCATCGCTCAAAGACCTCACACGCCTCAAAGAAGTATCCGAGTATGGCCAATCCGGCAGCCTGGGTCTTAAGGTCTGACTTACCAGCGCTGGCAAAGACCAGCATTTGTTGAAACAGCTCATCCCCATTTAATTAAGCCGATCGCCTTAAGCCGCTCGTATTCTGAAATAAATCCGGCACGCAGACGGGAAGCGAAGGAGTCATCGAGTTTAGTGAATGCATCGATAAAGCTACGCACGACGTCAGCTTTCGCTAGAGCGATCGCCAAATACGCGTGCGCCGTGGAAGACAGGTTGTTCTTCTTGATTTTTTCCGCTGGTGGGATCACAGACAAATCAGAGTCCTGCTTGCCAGCGTGGTTCAGGAGGAAATTTGTGATCTGCCGTAGCTCCGAAAAATCGACAGATGGCATCATGTTTCGGATGGCGGTGGTAATCCTGTTTTCGATCTCCCGCTTCCATTCCCGTAACATCTCTGCCGGATACGTATCAGGTTGCTTGTCGATCAGGGAATGATGGTTTGGACAGAGTAGTAAAAGGTTAGGGTAGCTGTTCCGCTGCAACAGGCTGAGTTTCGGATTCGCGCGCGGGCCGTCATCCTCATAGGCATGGATGTGCGCCACTTCGCCGATCACAACTGCGCCATCGCTGGAAGTCGCCATCACGCGTTCGAATCGGGCAGTCAGGAAAGGCACAATGGCCTGCGGAATACGCCCATATGAGCTTTTGCTGCGAAATCGGAAGCGATTTTCTTGGGAGTTTGCTGGCTGTCGTGGCCACAAGTCAGTTTACAACGGGTGTCAAAAGCCGAACAGGGCAAGTTGGCTCTTGGCCGTGCCCGACGGAGGTTGTGCGCGACAGTGACAGTATCTGCGTATGAAAGCGTCCGCATTCGCCTGTCACCGGATTTGTCACTACTGGACTGGGCCGTTAATTTCCGTGAAAATCAGAAGAAGAACAGTGAAGTGTATGATGGGCAATCCGCGTGGCTGACACGAGGATTTGCTTTGATGTGTGCGACTTGCAAGCTCTTGAAAATTCTGGCGGAGAGGGGGGGATTCG
>PMWW01000163.1 GCA_003165795.1 Acidobacteriaceae bacterium | reverse complement strand
TTTGCTGGCCTTCCTGCGCAGCCAGGGAGAAAGTCAGGCGGACTGGGAGGGATTGCTGCAAGACCTCTACCGGCGCGGGCTGGAGGGCAAGCACCTGGCGTTGATCGTCACCGACGGCTGTCCGGGGTTGGCGGCGGCGATTCCCACGGTGTATCCCCGGGTGCGGCATCAGCGAACTTCTGCTTCCACTCGGCACTGCTTTTCCCACAAGCGCGTTTGAACGTGGTGGAAGACGCCATCGCGGTCTTTGTCTTCAACACGGAACAGCATCCCGACTCATGGAATGTGTACGACAGCCTCGGGGAGGCATACGCCGATGACAGACGCTACGATCTGGCGGTCGTCAACTACCGGTGTTCCCTTGCACTCAATTGAGTAGACCCGCGCCGGAAGCATCCGTGGGGCACTTTTTTCTTATCCGACAAAAGCATAATGTCCTCTCAGACGAATTGATTAGAGAAGGAGCACAAATGCTGACCAAGAACGATGTGGTTGTCGCTCGCGCGCTCTATAATCCATCTTCTGAAGCGACCCGATCTGCACAGCAATGACTGGGAAGAACAAATCCGCGGCGACGCCCATCGACCAGGTGTGAGCTTCTCGGGACGGGCACTTTTACCACGAAACCTGGGCGGCACGCGTCGCGCTCGGACTCTTATACCCCCCCACCACGTTGCGCGCCATTGCCATCGAAGGTTTCTCCATCGAGGACGAATCTTCGGGTGCCATCGCCTTCGTGGCGCGCTTGGCCGACGGCACAAAGGTTGACTTGAGTTACTCCTTGCCACCTCTGCTTACGGCCCTCGTTAAAGACCAACATCTTGCTCCAGAACTTTGCGGGAGCGTTGATCGGCTTGGACGAACCGGTTGAAACCTGGACTTGGACTTTCGCGGATTTTCTTGACGCTATACTTGCAACCGCATCCCTGGAGCGACGCGAAGAAATAGTTGATTTCGTTTTGTGTGAAATCGACCGCCGGTATCGCGGCGCCCCCGGCGCGAAACCATACAGCGTACCGCGGTCGTCACCGAGAAATACCTGTCGAAGGGGTATGCGTGTCAAAGCCGCATTGCCGAAATGCAGCCCCCTCGGGCCAGTCTGGTACGGAACTCATCCCGGTCATCATTTTTCGATCAGACGTTTCCCCATATTCTCATTCGTCACTTCGCCGGTTTGGCCTGGGGCTGTATAGTGCCCATCCTGCCAACGGAACAACGACAGAAGCTGGCGGATGGTCTGACCTCCCTCAACGTCTCATTGTGGCCCCGCGCGAAAGAGCCGCATAACTATATCGGACCTCACGGCTCCCGGCCTTCGGAACATCTAGAGCCCGCGAATCCGTTCCACTTCGACTACGATTTTGCTAAGTATGAACTTGATGACATCGCACGGATATTTGGACTGCCCCAATGGCAGGTCGAGGACAGTTGCACCGTGTGGGTCAGAAAATGGTCCCCCGATGGGGTACGCGATTGTCCTGCCGAACCGATTTTCTGAGAGCCCTACTTGCTGAGCAGAAGTCCCAACTAGTCCTGCTCATCAAGGCACAAAAGTATCTGGAGAAACGACGAGGCGAAGGTGAAGCCAGCTTTCGGACAGAGACACTGATTGCGCTCATCGATCCGAAACGTGGTGTGAAATTGGTACGGCGCATTCCAAAACGCGCTCGCGTTGCCGTAAACGGTCTCTCAGAGCATGACCACCACGATTTTGAGTTCAGGCTTACTGCGATCCGCAAGGCAATGAAGTGACCAATCGGTTGATCCCGGAACAAGAAATATGAGAAGTGCCCCGGCCATCGGCGATCCTTTTCGCCACTTCATAGATCCAGTCCACGCCGAGCCGCGTATCGCCCCCTGCCCTCGCGCCGTAGCCCACGAAATTACGCGTACTGGCGAGGTCTCGGCATCCTAACCAGGAAGTTGCACCTACGGCCTTCCAGCTAACAGCCCCGTCGGATGCCGTAGTTTCAAATACTTAGCGGCGCAGATGACCACTCACGGGTACCTGAAAAATCAAACAGTTCCGTCACCGGACAATCGGGCGTCACTACCCCGGGCGGCAGATGTCACTGACAAACGGTCTCCAGTAAGCTCAAATGTTAACAGGAATTTTCAGGGAATTCTCCGGCACGGTTTTGGTCTTTTGTGAGACAGAGGATCGTCCTTCGTATGCGACCGGAGGAGCTTGCTGATGTCACTAACTTCGCTGCGCGCTCCGCAGGGCGAGGAAGCATCATCCTCAGAAACCGAAGAGCATGGCACTCGCTGAAACCCCAAAGGGGGAGAATCTCATGGCCAGAACGTTAACCCAGATACCGGAGCAATCCGGTACTCCGATCCACTCGCAGGCTGGCGGGAGAGCCTCCGAGAAAGCGGTTGATCGCGAAGTAAAGAAGGAACCCTGTCCGCGCGCGAAGAAGCTGAGGGATCTGTATTTCCAGACCTTCTCATCCGCCAGCAATGAGTTTCCTTACTGGTACACCCGCAGGTACAACCAGCTTGAGGGCGAGATCCCGGTGGTCCGCCGGGCCGCAGCGCTAAAGGAAGCGTTCTCCCATCTGACGCCGACAATCCTGCCCGGCGAACTGTTGGTAATGGGTAAGACCCACCATTACCGCGGTTCGTTTCCAATGCCATGGCTTTCGGAAGGCTACTACATGGCTAAGGAGGACGAACTTTATAAAGTGGCATTGGCGAAGGGCAGCTCCACCGTGGACGAACTTTCGCAGTTCGGGAATGGTGGCGGCAACGTCACCCAGAGTTTTGGCAATGTAGTGTCCATAGCGGGGAAGTTCGGCATGCGCCGGGAAGAAATTCCAGCCCTGCTGCGCACGGCCAGGGAATGGGTAGGCAAATCCGTCGACGACCTTGGCCATAAGTACGAGCAGATGGTGCCTGCTTACCCCATGAAGGAAGCCGTCATGCGCGCCATCGTGTGCATGTTCGACTCGGGCTTCACGCTTCCCCAGGGCCGTGAGGTCATTAATTATTACTACCCTTTGGAATATGGCTTCGATGGCTTAATCCACATGGCCCGCGAAAAGAAAGCGGAGGTGGCGGGACGCGCCGATGGCGACGGTTGGGCTGGCATGAATCGCCTCTACAACTACGAAGCGGTCGTCCTGATTCTGGAAGGCATTCAGAGCTGGATCCTAAACTACGCAAAAGAAGCTCGCCGCCTCGCAGACTTCGAGACCGAGCCGCAGCAGCAGCGGGAATATCGGGACATAGCCCAACGGCTGGACTCGGTAGCGCACAGCAAGCCAACGACGTTTCCCGAAGCCATGCAAATGATCTGGACGGTTCACGTTGCCGTTCTGAATGAAGATGCTATTTCCGGCCTGTCGCCGGGCCGTGTGGGTCAAGTCCTGTATCCGTACTACGAGCAGGACAAGGCTGCGGGCCGCATTACGGACGACGAGGTTCTGGAATGGCTGCAGTTGCAGCGCGTTAAGTTCACCTGCATCGACTGTTTCGCTTCGATGGGTGTTGTGGGCGGTGTGCTCTCCGGCAACACTTTCAACAATCTGAGCCTGGGCGGGCTTACCAAGGACGGCAGATCGGCGGCAAACGATCTGGAAAAACTGATCATCGAAGCTGCGATCCGCTGCACCAGCACTCAACCCACTCTCACCGTACTCTATGATGACAAGCTGCCGGAAGACTTCCTGCTCAAAGCGACCGAATGCAACAAGACCGGCACTGGCTACCCAGCGTGGGTGAACAATCGGGGCGCGATCGATTTCATCCTGAACCAGTATGGCCCGGAAGGCATGACGGTCGAAGAAGCGCGGGCGGTGGCGATCGGCGGATGCCTGGAAACTTCGCCCTGTTCCTGGCTGCCGCTACATTTGAACGCCCAGGAGTACTGGATTCTAGGCGGCTCCGGGCAGCCGACCAGCGTCGGTGTGCACTTCATTTCGCTGCCGAAAGTTCTGGAATTGGTACTGTTTGACGGCGTCGACCAGCGGACGGGGCAGGGAGTCTACCCTCCACACGGCAAGAAGCTGGAATCTTATGAAGAGATCGTCGCGGTGTTCCAACATTACTTCCGCCTGACGGTGGACTGCCTGACCACGACCAACAACATCCAGCACGACGTGTGGCGCAAGCAGAACATGGCGGTTTTCAACTCGCTACTCAAACCGGACTGCCTGCTCAAGGGTCATCTGATCAATGAACTCGGTTACCGTTATAACGGTACCTATAACGTCGAATCGTGCGGGACGATAAACCTCGTCAACAGCCTGGCCGCAATTAAGAAGCTGGTATTCGACGACCAGGCGGCCAGCCTCGAAGATCTCAAACGAGCGTTAAGCGACAACTTTGGTTTCAAGACGGCCCTCGAAGTTGGCTCGTTCTCTCTTGCCGAGCAGGAAAGAAAAGATGAGACCGGCAAGTGGGATCGCATTCACTATCTGTGCTTGACTGCTCCGAAGTACGGCAATGACGACCCATATGCAGACACAATTCTGAAGGAGTGGGAAAACTGGTTCTGCAGGATGTGCCACGACTACGAGTCGCTGTATGCAAAGCCGATGTACGCATGCCAGATCTCGGTGTCAACCCATGCACCCATGGGCACCGCGACGATCGCTACCCCCGATGGACGGCTTTCCGGCACGACATTTGCGGATGCATCCCTGTCGGCATATCCCGGCACGGACCGCAACGGTCCCTATGCGCTGTTCGAGTCGGCAACGGTTTGGGACCACTCCATGTCGCAGAACTCCCAGATGAACCTGAAGCTGCATCCCACTGCTGTGCAAGGCATGCAAGGATGCAAGAAGTTGTTGGCGCTTACACAGGCTTACATGCGCAAAGGCGGCTTCCATATTCAGTACAACATCGTGGACAGCAAGATGCTCCGTGACGCGCAGCAGAACCCTGACAGTTACCGCGGCCTAATGGTCCGCGTAGCTGGATTCACACAGTACTGGGTGGAGATAGGCAAGCCAATCCAGGACGAAGTAATTGCCAGAACCGAATACGAGGCACTGTGAAACTATGGAAACCGTGCTGAAACACATGGACTGCCGTAACTTCGCCGCCGTGGATGTAGCCAAGGGTATTTGCCACCGCACCAAGAAGTTGGTTCTAGCGGATGCAGAACGCTGCGAGCACTGTGTTTCCACCCAGAAGTGCAAGTTTTGTCTTCATTTTGTTGCAGCCGAACAATACCTCGGCACGTGCAATGCGGTTCCCGAGCAACCCATGACGTATCCGGACCTGATCACGGTGACTTGCGAAAAATTCACCGCGGCCCTGCCGCGAACCGGTAACCAACAGCAAGACGCAACCGGGTAGAGGCAATCGGGGCGGACAGTTCCTGCTCTTGATGATCTGAAGCTAAGCTAGGTAAAGAACACGGACGAGTACGCATGATTGTGTGGCGATCGAGATATGCACGCACATGACAGCAAGGGGCTGATTTTCGATATCCAGGGCCACTCCATTCACGATGGACCAGGCACACGCACGCTAGTCTTCCTGAGCGGGTGCCCCCTTCGCTGCAACTGGTGTTCCAACCCGGAAGGACTCTGGTTGCGGCAACGCCTCATGTACAAGCCACTGTACTGCAAGAATTGCTCAGCGCGCTGCGTCCCCCGGTGTGCCAAGGGCGCGGCCCGAGTGGTGGAAAGCGCGAGCCGGCCCATCATCTTTGATCGCACGCAATGCGACGGCTGCGACAGCATGGATTGTATAGAAGTCTGCTACGCCCGCGCATTGCAACCCAGCGGCAAATGGTACACCGTTGACGACCTCATGCGGGTTTTTACTCGAGATCGTTGTTATTGGGGCTCCGGGGGCGGTATCACTTTAACCGGGGGCGAACCGCTTCTGCAGCAGGAGTTCGTTCTGCGTGTGCTTGAGCGTTGCCACGACACCGGCATCGCCACTTGCGTCGAGACCAGTGCCTGTGTTCCTCGGACGGTGCTGCAAACTGTCTTGCCGTATATCCAATGGCTATTTGTCGATCTCAAACACATGGAATCTGCCAAGCACCAGGACGGCACGGGGAGCGGGAACGAGCTTATCCTTGACAACATTCGTTGGATCAGGGGCACAAACTGGCCGGGACGCATGGTGGTGCGGATGCCAGTTGTTCCTGGCTTTAACGATACCGTCGCTAACGCGGAAGCAACCGCTGGATTCTTGGTGGACATAGGTCTTAGCGAGATCAACCTGCTGCCCTTCCACAGATTAGGAACTACCAAGTATGAGCAACTCGGGATGGCTTACGAATATGCAGAGCAGGCCGCCCTGTCTCAATCGTGTCTTGAGAGACTGGCTGTGGTGTATCGTGACAGGGCCATAACCTGCTACCTGGGCGCGGACACTCCGTTTTAGCGGTACAGGCCTGATCTTCACAAAACTTGTCCTGGCAGATTCGAAACCCATGCTTGCCACCGTTTCGAGCGTGGATCTCACCCGCTACGTCGGCAAATGGTACGCGATAGCGCGGTATCCAAACTGGTTGAGAAGGATGGTGTCGGCGATGTGACTGCCGAGTGCACTCAGCGCCAAGACGGCAAGATCACGGTTGTGAGAGCGCTCGGCGAGAGCACGAGATTGGACTAGCAACCCAACCTCAATATTCCTTTCCCGTGCGGCCTCTGTGAAGTTGGCTGATGATACAAACACGTGCTTGCCATCTACCACGATACACTTGGCGTGCAGCGATTAGAACCAAGACAGGGTAAACTCAGCGCGACCTGCCGTTATATCTTCGATCAGTGCCCTCAAACCGGGGCGCCCCGCGATTGTCAGTCCGCTTCTGGCCTCATCTGAATAGCTCTGAATGATCTCGAAGTCATGCCTCGTCGCGTAATCAGTGATGGCTGCTGACTGGTTATCCAGAGAATACTGTTGATGTTCCGTAGACATGCGCAAATATTGTGCGGCAAAACTTTTCACATTTCTCTCCATTAAGCTCAGACGTTACATGATTGTTCCAGAAGACTCGCCGGGCTGGAGTTTAAGCGATTTGATCTTGGGAAGGGGAAGAGCCGGGGTTGGCACACTGCCGCCGTTGATACGATTGCCCAGTTTTGTGATAAGTTTTGCACCGCGACAAAGTTCGGCTCACGCCCGCTTCCACGGCTCAGCGCCTCAGGCCAGCGCTCCCGAAACACCCGCGTACCTCGGCTCCTCGCTCGCGTCCCGCGCCCCCTCACTCGCCTGCCCGCGCCCCAGACCACAGCGCGTGATCTGCGCGTTCTTGGAACGGAGCGCGGGCGAGGAGTGTGGGTGTAGCGCGCGTGAGCAGCTGCGGGTGCAGGAGTGGAGTCGCGCGGCGTGTATTCTCTCTGTTCAAGGACAATCAATGATGGCGGACAGCAAAATTCGTATAGCGGTCGAGCCGGTGGACATACTTCGGTTTGATGGTGACGTACTTGTGCTCAAATATGCTCAAGAACTTCATGGCGTAGATCGGATCGTCTATGGTTGCCCAACCAGTCTCAAATAGATCCGCAACTTCCTGCGATTGGCAAACTTACGCTGCAGAAGACCGCTGGCGTCTTGGCCGTGGGCAGTGTTCTCTTCGTCGGGGTCGAGCCGTTGGAGGAGTTTGGTTATGCTGAAATTCGCACTTTTGCCTGCGACGCATTGGCATGGCTGGGCAAGAACGCATTTGAAATCCGCCGTGTAGGTTTAACGCTTCATGGTCCCGGTTATGGTTTAGACGAGGCCGAGGCTTTCCGAGCAGAACTAGCCGGTTTGATGGATGTCGTCACGGCCAGGAAATGCCCCGGTGCTCTGCAGCAGATTTCGTTTATTGAAGGAAATGTTGGTCGAGCGGAGAGATTGAAAACCCCATCCACATGAAGAAAATCGAATTCGATCCGAAGGTTCACATCGACATAGGCTTGGCAGCTCAATGCCCAATCTGCGCCCGGGATGCCGAAGTTTACCAACGGAAAATTGATCCTACAGATGTGTATGAAGGCTGGTGCGACAGATGCGGGGGCAACGTTCGGATAACTCAGTCAGCAGTGCAAGAGGCTGAAGCTGCGGGGAAACGCTACCCGCTCATCAGTTGGATGCGCCGCCGACCACCAGAAGCACGCTTGCAGACAGTGAAGCGCAAAGATGTGGCCCAGGCATTGCGAGATTCCCCTTCCTATACAGTCTTGGAGAAACTTGATTTGCTGTTGTCAGTAGTAGGCGATACGACTAGCCATCCGGGTGCTGAGTCTTCGTTCGATTACTTGATGGATTATCCTCTAATCTATGCAGTCAACGACGTCGGACCCGCAAGCCGGCCACGTTCGCCGAACTGTGCGACGTAGCGGATCGTGGAACCCTCGCGCGTGCGCGAAGCCGTTACCGCTCCTCGCGCCTCGGGCCTCACCATCCGTGTTGCCGGAATGCGATCGTTTGCCAATTGATGGCAGACCGGATTGGACATCGGGCCGTTCCCGAATCGGGGCGGCTTTTTTTCTTACCGCCGGGAATTGCTTTCACTTTGAGACGTGGACCTGTAGGCTGGCTTCATCCTGCCGGGGAGATCGGAAAACACATGGAAACAGTTAAAATGCCTACGGGAAAATGGGAAATTGTTCGCATCGGTAAAATGGGTGACGCCATCCGAAGAATACGCTTGCCCCACCCTCCATACGATTCGGAAGCCGAAGCCAATGAGGCCGCTCGGGAAGAGAAAGAAAAAGACCCAGATGCCGAGTACATCACAGTCGAAGTGTCCGAGGACATCGTCCCCGGCAAATAGCGGTTCTCATGCTTCTGCCAGTCGCCGCGTCACCGTCATGCGGCTGCACCCAAGCCGGGCGCCGATCGCGATCAGGCGGTTACAACTAATCGTCGGGAGATTGGGCAGACCGTCGAACGCACATTGACGAAAAGCCAGAAAGCTGTTGAAGAGTTGCTATGGCCAAACGGCTGGGATAGAGCATGCCGGAGCGATATACCCCAATCCAGTCTCGCGCTGAAAGAGGCCAGCCAACGCAGGTAAAGCCCTGCAGCCAGCGTTGCAGCAGTACGAGTTCGATACTGTCGCTCGGACCTGCAATGTCGTGCAGAATGCCGTCCAGCGTGAACAGCACCTTACGCAGCATGATCAATTGATTGGGCAGGCGGACACCTTGCCACGCGGTTCGTTCCAGCAGGTCCACGATATCTACCGCCCTCGGTATCCAGAGCAGGTAACCGACTTTCTTAGAGAACAGCCGCTGGGCTCAGGAGTTATGCGCACTTGCTTTTTTCGCGCTGAAAAGCGCAATCATCTCCCGGTTGAAGGC
>PMWW01000065.1 GCA_003165795.1 Acidobacteriaceae bacterium | reverse complement strand
CACACTTCTGCCACGGGCTGCTAAGCAAATGCCAGGTCACGTTCGGCAGGCCGAGCTTTCGCGCGGCGGGCTTTACGTGCTTGCGCAGAAGATTACGCCGGTCAAGCGGCAATCCCTCGCACGTGGAGAACACCAGATCATCCGGGCCGGGCAGGGAAGGCCGAAGGTTCGCAAGAATCTCCGCCGTCTCCTCACCTATCGGAAGGGTGCGATTGCCGCGTTTGGTTTTGGGCTGATCGAAGTGTCCTTCGTACACCGTCTCCCGGACACGGAGCGCGCGGGATCTGACATCGACGTTGCCCCAGCGGAGTGCCAGCAGTTCCCCGACACGCAAGCCGGTGAGTACGAGCAGGAGCGTCACCGAACGCGCGGGCTCATCCAGAACCGCAACGAGGCTCCACACCTGATCGGGCGTGAGCACGATGCGCTCCGCCCGATGCTGGCGACGTGGCAGCCGGGTCTTGAGCGCAAGATTATCCGTGATGTAGCCCCATTCTTCAGCCGCACCCAGAATCTTGCTTAAGCCACATTTGAAGTGATGCACCGTCTCCCATGACCGACCCCCTTCGAGTTTCCTGCTCAGGAAGCCCTGCAGCTCCTCGCGCGTGAGCGCTCGAAGCTGGCTGTTGCCAAAAGCCGGGATGAGATGCGCGTTGAGCATGTACTGGTAATGTTTCTGTGTTGCGTATTTGAGTGTCGGCAGAATCACAGGCGACCAGTCCCGTGTGACGAAGTCACCGAAGGTGCAAATCGACTGCGCTCTTGCCTTGCCGCTGTTAAGGGTTCCGAGCTTAGCGGCCAGAACCTGCATAGCCTCGCGGCGCTTTGGAAACTGCGCCACGGTGCCTATCACTTCGGAGCGGCGCAGCCTTCTCATCACGCCGCCCGCCTCGATAACGTCCTCCCACCAGCGCGCCACCCAGACCTTACTGCGGACGCCGCGCTTGAAAAGAGAACCTTGCTGAAAACCTCTTCGAGCCATCGTTCCTCCAGGGATGGCCCGCACAGCTTTCTCTGCGTCGATCCTGAGTGTAACTCCCATGTCAAACCGCCCGCCTCTCTTCGCCGTGGCCCTGAAGCCAGGCCAGGACTTCCTCAGAGCGGAAGCGCCAGTACTTGCCGAGCCGATAGGCTGGAAGCCGGTCGGTACAGCGTTTGCGCAGATGGCCGTACACCCAGGAAACGGGGACTTTGAGCAGCGCGGCAATTTCCTGCACGGTCAGCAGCTCGACGCTGCTTGCGTTGCTGATTTCATCCGGCATAAACATGAGCACTCCCCTTATTTCAGTGTGAAGTCATCAGCCGAGCGCAGTAGTCAGGTACGTTGCGCAAGGCATCAGCGCGGGAAGGGGACGAAGAAGCGCGCGGCAACACCCATTGCACGACCTCCGCCGCCCCGCTGGTTTTGGCTTCGCCGGCACCTACCTTGCCGGCGCGCCTCTTAAGAACCGCGCGGCGGAAGGTGATTGCGAGCTTGAAGAGCAGATAGGCCGCGATACCAAGCCACAGCAGTGCAAGCCAGTGGCGCGTCGCTTCATCCGCTCCGGGTGCCGCAATGAACATCGGAATAATCACCAGCGACAACGCCGCCACCGTGATGTTGACCCAAGAGGACGACGACTTGCGTCTGCGCGCCATGCGCTTGGGCGTGACCGCGCCCGTGGGGTTTCCCATGCCCTGCCAGGCCGTCCACCACTGGTCATAACGGCGCACGTTCTGCACGGCCTTGCGAACCGTTCCGATGAAACATAACGCAGGGAACGCCAGCCACCAGTGAACCTCGCCGCCAAACCATCCCAGAACGGTCAGCGAGCACGCGAAGTAAAGCACAGCCGCTACGCGCGGCGTGCCAATGAACCGAGTCATGTAGGTAGTAGGTTTCATTGCGCAAACCTCCTCAGCATCATGTTGCCGCCGGACGCTTGAAACACGCGCCCACTCTGAAACCAGATCCCCGTCACGATATTGGCGTTCGTAGCGCCGCCCGTTTTCAGGATGCGGGCAAACTCTCCTGGCTCAATCACAAATTCCATGCTTTCGCTATAGCCGAAGCTGACATTATCGGTAGACCCACGCCCACGATTGTTTCCCCAATTGTTACCTTCCCCGCTCGTGCTGCCGGAACTGGAAGTCAAGCTGTAGCCCTGGCCGTGCGACGAGCCGTAGCTTGACGAGCTGCCGCTGTTTTCGTTTTCGCCCGCCGACATGCCCTCGTTGAAGCTTCGCGAGTTCCCGGCGTTGAAGTTGTGCCGCCGCACCACCTCCTTGCCAATCATGCGCGAGGCGAATTCATTCGTTTCGGGGCAGGCATTGGAGTGGTAGACGTGCGTCATAAACTTGCCCACGAGCGAGTGAGCGTCATCGCGCGGATTGTCCCCGCCCATCTTGGCGTAATAGGCGGGCAAAGATTGCGTGAGGTAGACCGGGCAGCATTTCGACTCGCGTGCTAAGCCCAAAAATTCACCGTCATAGGAATGAACGGTCTCTTGCGCTTCGTCGCTCCAAAGGAAGACCGGGCGCTCCCGATGCTGAGGCGCGAGGCTGTTACGGCTTAAGACAGCGCGTTGCCACATGAACTTGAAAAGCTGTTGCGCAATAACGCCGTCCTCATTCCAGGTTAGTGTGGGCATCGCCAGCACAATGACCGCACCCCCGAACGTCATTTCTGGCACTAGCGTTGTACGACCGCAAAAAGCGCGGTTCAGCCTGCCATGCTTGAAGCGGTCGAGCACGGTAGTCACCGTGATAACGATGTTCCCCCGTGTCTTTTCGGGAATCGCGGGGTAAGCTTCGGCCCAGAAGTCAAGACAGTCTGTGAGCGCCCGCCGCGATAAGGCCACCTTCGGATGACGCGTCGCGGCGTCCATTACCGAGTACATGAACGAGCGGCTTTGCCACTCGGGATTGGTCACGTCCTTAATGCTGGTCGGGGCCGTATTGACGAACCGGATAATATCGGGAATCGACAGCGAGCCGGTCGCCGAATAGAGCGGAGGAAGGGTGTAGCACCGAGCGCGTGGCGTCCTCCCAAAACGGCTCGCTACCGTGATGGCTGGCCGTAGCGCTCGCCCGCTTGGCAGCTTCGAGAATCCGCATCACGCATTCCGTCACCGTACCGATGCCATCCACGCCTTGGCGAGCCAGCTCGTAGGCGAGGAAGTTGAAGCCCTCGTTTTCATCGAAAAGGATGACTTCTCGCCCGTGTTCCTTGGCGTAGCGAAGCCAGCGCTCCACTTCATTAGGCTTTGCGGCAGTTACGAGGCCGCCGAAACCGGCGCGCAGGTACGCGCCCGCGAGCATTTTTCCAGAGCCGGAAGTCTTGCCGCTTCCAATCCCGCCCCAAATGTGTACGCCAGAACAGGCTCCTTTGAGGTCGAAATTATCAAACGCCGAAAGCCGCAACAGCAGCGTATCCAGATTGCTTACGAACGGCATTGCTTGTCCCCTCCTTTCCTATGAAAAAGCCCCGGCCCGCCCTTACTGCCGGACGAAACCGGGGCATTACTTTTCTTGCGAAGCATCAGCGGTCGAGGTCAATATCCTGGTTCGGCTCTATCTCGCGGATATGCGTGCTGCTTCCGAAAGACGGCTCCTGTTCCTGAGCTTCAGGCCAGTGCGGGGCGTCCGCTCCATCCGTAACGGCCCGCCCGTACATCGGCTCCTCGACGACTTTCTGGCGAATATCCGTCACAGCATCGCCCAGGCCCTGCCAAAGCTGTTCGGATAACGTTTGTCTCGCCATTAGGCTTTCCTCCGCAGCAAGTGCACCAGCCCCACCGCTCCCGCAGGTACATACAGAAAAGCGGGAAGCGGAGTGGGAATAGCTGTCAGGAAGGCCAGAATCACGGCTTTGATACGCGCGTTCTCGATGTCGTCACCGTACCAGCGCATTTGCGCTCGATAGGTGATGAACCCCAGGACGCAAGCCGCAGCAAGCGAAACGGGGAAGAACGCGCCCAAGGTTGCCGCCTTGGCCCCAAACAACATCGTGTCCACGACGAGAGTGAGCAATGTGATTCCAGGGTGCAGTCCCCACATCTGACCGAATCCCCGCTGCGCCGCCTCGTGCGCTTCGTTGTGCATGAGCGGAGAAGCGGCAGCGTCTTGGAGGGATGACTCCACCACCGTAGCTTCACTCGTGTCAATTGCATACTCGTTGGAATTTATCGGCATGTCTGACTCCATTTCTTCGGGAACTAGAGTGTCCCCGTTGCATCAGTAAGCTGATCCGCAAAAGCGAATCGGACAGTTAAGAAAGTTTGTCCAATCGTTCAATGTGCTTGTTGCTGCCTTTTTGTTATTTCGTCGGTGGCGTTGTCTGAGCGCCACCGACAAGCATCTGGTTCCGGCCTGATCTAACAGCGAACAGAGGCCGTTTGACCGTCCCTGCGATCAGTCAGGAAGTCGCGCCTTACTGTGCGATTCATCCACCTAACTGCCGCCGTGTATATCCGCTCGGAGATAGCGAGGCTTTTCTGAATCTCCTTCGCAGTTAAGCCATCTCGTTTGAGGTCGAGAATCTCTACAGCGTGAGGCCGTGCCTTCAATCGGTCGCGAATCTTGTCAAGCATCAGATCAGCCTCAGCTTGCACACCAGGTTTCGTGGGAGAAGGTAGATCGTCCGGCAAGTCGATAGACCTGGCGCGCTTGCACCACTCGTCCGCGATGCTCCGAATGCAGCCTCGAAGGAACGGCAGGAAATCGATGCGTTCCAAATACCAGTTGCGGATGTTGCGAGCATCGACCGCTCGCAGTATCGCCTCATGCAGCAAATCTGCGCCGTCTGCGTCGTTCACCGCGCCGACGAACTTCTTGGCGGTGAACTTAGCCCAACCCAACAGTTGGGTGTATTCCTCATCCGTCAGAGCATGCAGCCGCGTGACTTTTTCTTCTGGGGTTGCGGAGCGTCCTCTTGCTCCCCGCCTATGGATGGTGGAGATTCGGACAACTGACTTCTGGATTCCATAGCTACCTGTACAAGGCTGGTATGGGGCCCACGTTTGCGTTTGCACTTAGTATCCCCCTGTAATCGGCTATGAACTTCAAGAACCTGCAGCTCACGGTAAGTGCGGGCGGGGAGCCATACAAGCTAAAGGACGTTAAAGCAGGCGGGCCAAACTAGCGGAAACGCTTGAATCTAAGAGATATAGCGAGTATCAGAGTCGACGCTTCACTGCAACACATGGAAAGATCGATGCCCACAAGTAGTTGGCGAAAAGACGAAGAGGTAGACTCCAGCAGCCTTAANNCTAGACGCGGCCACTCACTTCAGTGAGCATTTTAGCGGAGACATTCAGCCAATTTTGCACGAATGGGCGAATGGCAAGTCGCCGACACTGCAGGGCGCGATGGTCGCACTACCGCTTATCGCGCAAGAAACCTGCAGCCACATTAACGCCACCGGAGACAAGCGTGCAGAAGAAGCGTGGCACCAATTTTGCAGTCAATTGAACCAAAATAGCGGATTCATTCTGACGAAAGCTCGCACGCGAAGTAAATCTTAAGACTTTCGATCAAGTGGTAAGCGCCCCAAACGTAGCAGTTCGAGCTTAACGTAGCCATAACTTTCATCATCCAAAATACTTGTTAGCTGTGCAACTTCCTTAGCTTCGGGATCGGACCCGTCCGCTAAGTTGCAGAGGGCCGAAACCAATCGAACGCCTGGATGTCCCCTGTCGAGCTTTACCCCCCGCCTAATAACGTCTTTCGCCTCCGGGAGTCTCCCGTCCGCTGCGAGAGTCCAAGCACAAGTTGCGTAGGCTCCAACGTTATCAATATTCGCCTCCAGATATCGCAGAGCCAAATCGGCGGCATGAGTTGTTTGTCCTACTTCAACTAAGTATCGAGATAATCTCGATGGGCTTCTGTCAACGAGCGAGTTAGGGATAGTGCTTGACCAAACATCTCCTTTGCTTCTTCCATCTTATGTATGAACATGAGTAGGGTTCCACCCACAACATAGAATCTCCAAAATCCGCGAGCCTCGTAAGCGTATGGTCTGGGACGCTTAGTCGCGCACGTGGAATTAACACGTAGCTATAATTCTCATGACGGCAAAAATAATCAGAATTATCAGAATGACAAATAAAGACCAGATGACCTGTTTATATGTCGCTTTCTTTCGAAAGACGGCAGAGGCGATTCCATAAATAAAACCGCAGATAACAACTTTTCCCCATAAGCTTCTGAGGAAGGTTAATACATCTTGCCAGCGACATGCTATCCAGCCGTTGCAGCTAAACTGATTGGCACAGGCGGTTCCTTTATGCGGCAGTATATTCGGCAATAATAATAGCAGAAGCAGGACTGCAAAGAGTCCGTACAAAATTCCTGATATCAGTTTTGTATTATTGAGCGGCATTGTTGTCTTGAGAATATTAGTAAGCGTTAGGTAGTTATCGGATACTTAACAGAGATTTATATTCCAGGGCAAGAGCTCGTGGATTTTGCGCATCGGGTACTGGGCGATGCGAGCGATGACGGCGCGGAGATAGGCTTCGGGGTCGATGGCATTGAGCTTGGCGGATTCGATGAGGGTGTACATGACAGCTGCTCGCCTTCCGCCGTCATCGGAACCGGCGAAAGTCCAGTTTTTGCGGCCTATGGCAACGGGGCGGATGGCGCGTTCGGCGGCATTGTTGGTCATATCGAGCCGCCCGTCGGTGGTGTAGCGGATGAGAGCAGGCCAGCGGGTCAGGGCATAGCGAATGGCCTGGCTAAGGGAGCTTTTCTTGCTGCCGCCCGCAAGGGCCGATTCCATCGCTTCTTTGAGTTCATCCAGCAACGGCACGGCATGCAGGGTTCGTGCGGTCTTGCGTTCATCTGCCGTCTGGCCCCGGATATCAGCTTCGAGCTTGAACAGTGCTTGCATGCGCTCCAGCAGGTCACGTGCAGCCGGTGAGCTGGT